>NZ_CATWFF010000087.1 GCF_958350005.1 uncultured Megasphaera sp.
GAACAAGAACATAAGGGCAATATATTTATGGTATAGTATGCTATATCATAGCCGGGATATTTTCCGGAAGGCCTGTTTGTATAGGGGACTGGAGAATTTGCGGAGCCTATTATATAATAGATATAGGGAATACTATATATGATTTTATCAGATGTTTTGGCTGCAGGAAGGATGTGTGTGCCATGGATATATATACGAATGTGACTGAGCGGTTTGCGCAGTTTGTTTTGGACCCGGTGCGAAACTGTGTGACTGCTGCCGATGCGATCTGTCCGGAGATGGAAGGTCTCGTGCTCTGGGATGCGCCGCTGATGGCCGTTGCCAATGCTGCCGATCCTCTGTTTGCTGCTCTCCAGAATGATGCTGTCGTCGACGCCCAGTATCCGCTGCCGACGTGGTGGCTGCCTGGGGCGAAGCGGGTTCTGTCTTTTTTCCTGCCCTGTGCGCCTCAGGTAGAGCAATCCAATCGGACGGACCGCCGCCGTTCGTCGCCGGAATGGCTCCATGCCCGCATCGAAGGGCAGGAACGGCTCCTGGAAGCGGGAGAATTTCTATGCCAGCTCCTGCGCCAGGCCGGGTATGAAGCGGTTATGCCGGCTACAGATCCGCGGTTCCGCCTGTTTCATCCCTATGCGTCCAACTGGTCGGAGCGGCATACAGCCTATATCTGCGGCCTCGGTACTTTTGGCGCCAGCAAGGGGATTATTACGCAGAAAGGCATGGCCGGGCGCCTGGGCAGCGTTATTACAACCTGCGGCGATCTGCCTGTGACGCCGCGGCCTTATCATGATGTATACGAATACTGCATTCAGTGCCGGGCCTGTGAGCGGCGCTGTCCCGTCCAGGCCATCGACCTGAGCCGCGGCCTGGACCGGGCCAAAGATCACACCCTGTGCGGCCCTTATATCAGTGCCAGCGCGACGCCGCCTCAGGGACGCAGTCAGAAAGTACGCTATGGCTGCGGAAAATGCCAGGTCGGCGTGCCTTGCGCCATAAAAAATCCCTGCCGTCCCATAAGACGACAGGGCTAGGGGGAGACGCTACGGCTGCGGCAGCAGTGAAATGCGATGGGCATTGATGAACAGGGTCTGTACTTGGTCAAACTGCACCGTGTCCACCTTGATTTCATAAGGCTGTCCCTGAGGCGTGTACACATTGCGCAGCGTTGCAGTCAATGTATACGTCTGGTCCCGTTTGTTGGCGTGGAGCGTCGCGTCGTATTCGTTGATCTGGCGGATCAGGCGGTTTTCCTGAAAGGCCATGGCATCTAGGGATGATGCGTATTTTTCCACGTACAGCGTACCGGTCAGGGTTTCCAGGCTGTTGGGATAATCCATGGTCTGTATGCCCTGCAGGGACTGGCGGTCTACGTAAATAATGCCGTCAGCCTGCGTGCCGATGACGCGGTACCGTTCAGGCTGCGACAGGAGCGTAGCCGAATCCATGGCCCCGGCCACACCGGCCCAAAGAACACTGCACAGCAGGAACAGAGTGGCTGCAATAGGTTTCATAAGTCATTCCTCCTCGTATAGGGAAATCGAAAAGATATCGTAAGTATAGCACAGGAATGGTGGACTGGCTATGGACGGCCAGCGGCGGGAATAGGAAAACTTGTGCAGCATAAAGGGGCTGCGAATTTGCTGTATCTTTTTATTGCGAAAAAAGGTAAAATATCATAAAATACTTCTATGGTAAACAAATCACAGAAAACTGCTGAACAGCGCGCCTGGCGACCCTGGTCGGGCACGGGAAAGGATTGGTTCATATGCTAGATTTCCGCATTCATACATTTTTATGTGTGTGCCGCCACATGAACTATACAAAGGCCGCGGCGGAACTGAAGATTACGCAGCCTGCCGTTTCGCAGCATATTCGATATTTGGAACGGGAATACCAGACGAAGCTATTCGATTATACGGGAAAACACCTGGAACTGACGCCGGCCGGCCGCATTCTGCTGCACGCCGCGGCGACAGTCAGCCATGACAACGCCATGCTCAAACAGCGCCTGCATGAGCTGCAGCAGAACAGCAAATCCCTCGTATTCGGGGCAACCCATACCATTGGCGAGTTTGAAATTATCGATAAGCTGGCTGATTTTCTGCACACTCATGACGATGTGAACATTCGCATGAAAATTGCAGATACAGATCAGCTTCTCAAGGCCGTCGATGAGGGCATTATCGACTTTGCCATTGTAGAAGGCTTCTTTGAGCAGGAACAGTATGAAACACTGCTGTTTTCTTCAGAGCCCCTTCTGGCCGTATGCGGGATGACCTATGATGCGCCTGTGTCCATGACTCTGGCCGATCTCATGAAGGAACGCATGATCATCAGGGAAAAGAGCGCCGGCACACGGGAACTGCTGGAACGCAACCTGGCCGAACACAGCCTGACTATTACGGATTTTCCGTACCGTCACGAAGTCGGCAGCCCCCAGGCAGCCAAGGGACTGGCCTGTCGCAACTGCGGCATCGCCTTTCTGTATGGCAAGTCTGTGCGCCGCGAACTGGCCCAGGGGATTTTGCGGGAAATTAAGATTCGCGACTTTTCCGTCACCCATTCCTTCTCCTTCCTGTGGCGCAAGGGCAGCATGTACAGCACCCTGTTCCGGCAGATTTACACGCAGCTTAAGGGATAACAGCGCTGACAGCTCCTGACCAGTGCCGTCCTGACCGTGACGTATGCGCTGACGGTGTGGCCCCATGCTGCAGATGCAATCAACGCTTCCTATATTGATAAATGTTCTTCTTTTGACGATATGGGACTGACATGATATAATATGAAGCATATTTTGTATACAACATACATATGGGCTATCCAGAAGGCAGGACTGCTGTCGTTTCTGGATAGCTCCTTTCATGTGAGAACACATAGGAGCAGGTCTTAAGAGATACTGCGAAGAACCAGATAGTTGTAATCAGGAAAGGATGTACTATATGATTGGGAAAACAAAACTTGCCGGTCTGGTATGCTGCTTTATGATTGCGTCTGTGTCCGTAGCAGGAGCGACGTTTCATCCCGGCGACAGGGGTGCGCAGATTGCGGCTATTCAGCAGGCTTTGGTACAGAACGGCAGCGATATCGTCGTAGACGGCGATTATGGCACAGGCACACAGGAAGCGGTGCGGATGTTTCAGGCCAGCCGGGGACTCGATGCGGACGGCATTGTCGGCGCTGCGACATATCGGGAACTTATGGGCGAAGACATGCCGGAAAACACAACCAGCCAGTTTGTGGAAAAAACGAACTTCCGCGACCAGGCTGTGGAACAATTCACCTTCCCCATGGTGACAGCGAACAACGAAATTCGCGTCATTCAGCAGTCTCTGGCCAATCAGGGCTATAACGTGGACGTAGACGGCGTATTTGGCGTCGGCACAGAACAGGCTGTCCGCAAATTCCAGGCCAGCCATGGACTGGAAGTAGACGGCGTCGTCGGCAAGGCGACATTTTACGAACTGACCGGACAGGTCCTGCCTGGCGGTCCTGTTCGGCGCTTTGGCAACGGCGGCTACGGCAGCCTGACGGGGACGGCCAACTCCCGCCTGGCCAAACAGCTCCTGGGCATTGCCAACCAGTATAAAGGCGTGCCTTATGTATTCGGCGGCACGACACCGTCCGGCTTTGACTGTTCCGGCTTTACGCGGTACGTATACTCTGCCGTCGGCATCAGCCTGCCGCGTATGGCAGACGAACAATACAGCGTCGGCTCAGATGTGTCCATGTCCAATCTGGAACCAGGCGATCTGGTGTTCTTTACGACTTATGAACCAGGCATTTCTCACGTCGGCATTTACATCGGCAACAACCAGTTCATTAACGCCTCCAACGACGGCGTCAGCGTAGCCGATCTGAACAGCCGCTACTGGGCATCGCGGTATGTTGGTGCCAAACGGGTTATTTAAGCACACCGAAGAGAAATGAAAGGCGTTCTCTCTGTTACGATGGCACCATCGTAGTGGAGAGAACGCTTTTTTTGAGGGCTGCCGTTGTCAGATGGTGTTCTTTCCGGTATGATAGGAATATATGACCTATGCGAAGGAGGAGTGATGACGATGGAACTGCGACTGCTGCGATATTTTCTGACTGTAGCCCGGGAAGGGAATGTGACCCGCGCAGCCGATGTGCTGCATATTACGCAGCCGACTCTGAGCCGGCAGATGAACCAGCTCGAAGAAGAAACGGGCATTCCCCTGTTTACGCGGGAAGGACGACGGCTGGAACTGACAGCCGAAGGGATTTTGCTGTGCCGCCGGGCCGAGGAAATTCTGACCCTCGTCGATAAGACCGAACGGGAACTGGCCGCCAAAGAAGGGGCCGTCGACGGCGTCGTGTCCATTTGCTGCGGCGAAATGAATGCTGTCCAGGGCATTGCCGATCTGTTCCGTACCTTTTCGGCAGCCTATCCGCAGGTTACACTGGAACTGTATGCATCCAATGCCGAACTGGCTGCTGAACGGATAGAAAACGGTCTGGCTGATCTGGCAGTTTTTCTGGAACCGGTAGACCTGACCAAGTACGAGTATATCCGCCTGCCGATTCGGGAACGGTGGGCTGTCCTGCTGCCGGCTCAGGATCCGCTGGCACAGAAAGAATACATTACAGCAGCCGATCTGGCCGGCAAAGACCTGATCATTCCCTGGCGGGCCAATATCAAGAAAGAACTGCAGTCCTGGTCTGGCAAGTATTTCTCCCAGTTACGTATTCCTATTCAGTGCAACATGAGCACCAACGCTGCGATCCTCGTATATAAAGGCCTGGGCTACGCCTTGTGCCTGGAAGGGTCCCGGTCCTTTCTCGATGAGTCCCGCATATGCCGCCGTCCCCTGTATCCGCCTATTGAAACGGGATCTGTTCTGGCCTGGAAAAAATATACCCCCTTCAGTGTGACTGTAGAGAAATTCATCGCCCTGGCCCGGCAGTACGCTCAGAACCGCAGTACTTCCGGCAAAGGGTATGCGGCTTTGTAAGGAAATGTGAAAAATGCCTGCCAGGCATGGTGAATAGAAAAATATAAGCATTAGACCAGCTGGACTGGTCTTTATATAATGTAGGTATCTCAACGAGATGCCTGCATTTTTTTTATGAAAGCCGGCATCGGAATACGGAAAGGAGGAATGACCTGTATGGTGTCACACTATGTTTTCTGATCGGGATATATGGCGCATGATTCTGCCCCTGTTTGCTGAGCAGTTTCTGGCTGTATTCATTGGCATGACTGATGTCTTCGTCATTGCCTTTGTCGGTGAAGAAGCTGTTTCCGGCGTGTCCCTGGTCAATGCCTTCAACGTTATTTTTATTAATCTTTTTCTGGCTCTGGCATCAGGCGGAGCTGTCGTCATCAGCCAGTATATGGGACGCCGGGACTGGGACCGGGCCAGTCAGGCTGCCAGTCAGCTGGTCACGGCAGCGGTGCTGTTCTCCCTGGCCATGATGGTGCTGGTACTTCTTCTGGATACGAAGCTTCTGTCCCTGCTCTTTCCCTGCGTAGAAGAATCTGTCATGGATTCATGCATTACGTATCTGCAGATTTCCGCCCTGTCCTATCCGGCTATGGCCATTTACAACGCCGGTACTGCCGTCTACCGGAGTCTGGGCCGGACGAGTACGACGCTGTATATCGCCATTGCCGCCAATATTATCAACATTGTCGGCGACTGCCTGGGCGTATTCTGGTTCCATGCCGGCGTAGCCGGCGTGGCCTGGCCATCGCTCCTGTCGCGCAGCGTGTCGGCAGCGGTTATTACGTTCCTTTGCCTGTACCGCAGCCCGTCTGTGCGCTACCGGCTGTCCTGGATGCTGTATCTGTCCCGGGACATGCAGCGCCGCATTCTGAAAATCGCCGTTCCCAACGGCATTGAAAGCGGCGTGTTCCAGCTGGTAAAAGTTGCTCTCAGTACCATTGTTGCCATGTTCGGCACCTATCAGATTGCCGCCAATGGCGTTGCCCAGAGTGTGTGGAGCATGGCGGCCCTGACCTGTACGGCCATGGGACCCGTTTTTATCACCGTCATTGGCCGCTGTATGGGCGCCGGCGATACGGATCAGGCCGTGTTCTATATGAAAAAGCTCCTGAAGATCAACCTCGTTCTGGCTGTCGTATGGAACAGCCTCATCTTTGCCGTTACGCCAGTCATACTGGGATTCTACTCCCTTGATGAAGAAACGAAAGATCTTATCATTCTGCTGGTGCTGATTCATAATCTGTTCAACGCCCTCGTCTTTCCCTTTGCGGATCCTCTGGGAAAAGGGCTGCGGGCCGCCGGGGACGCCATGTTCACTGCCGGTATTTCCCTGTTTACGACAATCGGTGTACGCATGAGCCTGTCCCTGCTCTTTGGCTTTGCCATGAATCTGGGAGTCATCGGCGTTGCCTGCGCCATGTGTCTGGACTGGACCCTGCGCGGAGCCATCTTCTGGATCCGCTTCAAACGTGGAACGTGGCAGCAGTTCCGTGTTATCTGACATACTTAATAAGGAGGTTGTATGAAACGAATCATTATTATCTGTGTTGCTGTTGTCTGTGCTGTCCTGGGTATTTACGGAGGACTGTCATCTGGCAGCGGCTCATCCAGTCAGGCCGCATCTCCCGCTGTGGCAGGAAGTTCGCAGCGTATGCTGGTTGCCTATTTTTCGCGCTCTGGCAATACCCAAAAGCTGGCAGAAATTATACAAGGTAAGACTGGGGCTGACATCTACCGCATCGATCCGGCAGAACCGTACCCAACCGATTACCAGGCTACTGTCGCCCGGTATCGGCAGGAACGGGATCAGCATCGCCTGCCGGCCCTGGCCTCGCCGGTCCCGGATATGTCCGGATATGACGTCATCTTTATTGGCTATCCCAACTGGGGCAGCGACATGCCGCCTGTTGTCCAGTCGTTTGTAAAGCTGTCCTCCCTGTCCGGCAAGACCGTTATTCCCTTCTGCACCAATGGCGGCGGCGGGTTCGGTCACAGCGTAGAAACCCTGAAATCCCTGGCCCCGGGAGCGACCATTCTGGAAGGATATGAAACGACAGGCCGGACTGTGGATCAGCACGTTCAGGATATTTCCAAATGGATTCAGAACCTCGGCTTGTCTGCCGTACGCACATAAGGAGGAATACGAGTATGATTCAATTATCTCAGATCAAGCAAAAAAGCATCGCCGCTGTACTGACTGCCGTCCTGGCCGTCACTGCCTGCCCGGCTGTGGGTCTGGCTGCGCAGACCGAACCGCCCCGGCAGGCACAGAAAATCGTACAGACTGCCGGCCGGGACCGGCTCGGCAGTTTTGCGCCGGACTTTGCCCGCTATAACGATGATATCCTGTTCGGCGAAGTGTGGTCGAAAAACGATGTCCTGTCCCTGAAAGCACGCAGCATCGTCACTGTATCGTCTCTTATCAGCAGCGGCATCATCGACAGCTCCCTGAAGTCACACATGATGCGGGCCAAAGCCCACGGTGTGACAAAAGCGGAAATGGTGGAAATCATTACGCAGCTTGGATTCTATGCGGGCTGGCCCAAAGCCTGGGCAGCCTTCAATATGGCTAAAGAAGTATACGCCGGAGAATAAAAGAATCAATTGGAGTGTTGTGGTATGTTGTGGAAAAAACAAAGTACTTTTATAAGCGCCTTTTGCTCCTTAGCTGCTGTGTACGGCGCGTCGTCTGCGCCCATTCCGCTGTACAGCTTGTATAAAGGAGAACTGAGCCTTACGAACGCCGCACTGTCCCTGTCTGCCGTACTGTATTTTGCCGGTGCCTTGGCCGCACTGCTCGTGCTGGCCCGGCTGTCCGACTATTGCGGCCGCAAGCCACTGACTCTTAGCACGCTCATAATGTCGGCCATCGGGTGCGTCTTGTTTTACAGTCTTCAGACAGAATGGATGTTTCTGCTGGCTCGTCTGGTGCAGGGCCTGTCCTGCGGTCTGGGTGCCAGCTGTATAGCAGCCTGGCTGGTCGATACGGGAGGCAGCAAACTTGGCGCTATTGCTTCCAGCAGTGCGCCCATGGCCGGCCTGGCTGCAGGATCCTTCGGCTCGGGACTGCTTGTACAGTACGGCAGGGGTGCAGGAGATATGTATGTCATCCTGCTGGCCCTTATAGCCGTCTGCGCTTTGTGTACGGCTTTCAGTACGGAAACGGTCATCTCGGCGCCAGGAGCATTGCGTTCTCTTCGTCCGGCAGTCCGTCTGCCTCGGGCCATCCGGCCTTATCTGCCGGCAGCCGGTGCCGTCTTTGTTGGTACCTGGGCTGTAGGCGGCTTTTATCAGGCCTTTGCGGCTCCATTGGCAGCTGAACAGCTGCAGACGAACAGTACGCTGGTTGCTGCGGCGGTGTTTGCCTGCCTGCAGGCTCCTAATATGCTTGGCAGTACGCTGTCTGGCCGCATGACGCCGGAAAAAGCGCAATTGTGGGGCATATCGGCATTTTTCCTTTCTATGGGCGGCATTGTACTGGCCCTGTGGTTTCATGGCGTTGTCCCATTTTTATGTGTCACCGCCCTGGCCGGCATTGCCTGGGGCCTGGGGTATACAGGCAGCGTTCAGATTCTGATGCGGCATATTACGGCAGCAGATCGGGCCGGTGTCCTGTCGGCAATCTGCCTGATTTCCTACAGCGGCGCTGCCCTGCCCAACCTGGTGGTAAGCCGTATTGCCAGTGGCTGGAGCCTGTTGGCCATTGCAGCAGCCTATACTTTGGTGGTCGGTGCAGCCTGGCTGATCACAGCGGTGTGTGTCTGGAAGCAAATGGCCCGGCAT
>NZ_CATWFF010000088.1 GCF_958350005.1 uncultured Megasphaera sp.
TGCAGAAAGTCAAAGAAGACTTCGAACCTTGCATAAAGGGGCGAAGTCTCTTTTTTGTTAAAAAGGAGGAAGAAAGAATGACTAAAGATGATTTGGTTTATGTAATTCCTGCCGGCCAGTATGGCAAAGAAGGTGTTCTGGCTTTATTGGAACAGCATCCGGAAATTAAATTCGTTTCCCTCGTTGGTGTCGATTTAGCCGGAAACGATACAGATGAAAAGATTCCTATTTCCGTATTCTTTGACGAATACGATAAATTCTTCAATGCCACGGCGTTCCAGACAGACGGGTCTTCCGTTGTTCTTCCCGGCATTGCTACCTTGTCCAACGCCCGTGTCGACATCAAAGCCGATCCCGGCGTAAACTGGTTCATTGATTATAACGACGGCAATATTGACCCGGCTACGGGCAAACCGGTCGGCACCCTTCGTATTCCCAGCTTCCTGCGCCATGCAACGGGCTTCATTGATTCCCGTTCCATTCTCCGCAATACTGTAGACTACGTTGGCGACCAGATCCTGGATTTAGTTAAAAAATACGGTATTAAAGGCCTGTCGATTAATCCCGATGATATTGAAAAAATCGTATTCACGACGGCAACAGAACTGGAATTCTGGGTTAAGACGCCGAGCCAGGACGTAGAAACACGTCTTCTGTCGGCATCGCAGAAAATGCAGGAACAGTACTGGCAGCGTACGCACGGCGTAGTCCGGACCGCTTTGGAACAGACTGTAGAACGTCTGGAAAAATACGGACTCCAGCCGGAAATGGGCCATAAAGAAGTTGGCGGCATTAAAGCCCACATCGATGATTCGGGCAAGCTGATCTTCGTTCTGGAACAGATCGAAGTAGACTGGAAATTCTCCAACGATCCGGTTCAGACAGCAGATAACGAAATTCAGGCCCGCATTATTGTCCGCGAAGTATTCCGTGAAAACGGCCTTGAAGTTACGTTCCAGGCTAAACCGATCCACGGCGTTGCCGGCTCCGGTGAACATACGCACCTCGGCATTGGCGCTATCCTGAAAAACGGCAAATTCGTCAACCTCTTCAACCCCGATGACATGAACAAAGAATTCCTGTCGGCTCTTGGCTACGGCGCTATTATGGGCCTGCTGAAACATTACGAAGTTATTAACCCCTTCGTTTCCTCCACGACAGACTCCCTGAATCGTCTGAAACCTGGCTTTGAAGCACCTGTCTGCATCGTTACGGCTCTGGGCGGCGAAACACCGGATGTTCCGTCCCGTAACCGTTCGGTCCTGGCCGGCCTGATTCGTGCCGTAGAAAGCCCGAACGCCACGCGGTTTGAACTTCGTGCACCGAACCCGTTCACCAATACGTACATTGCCATTGCCATGTGCTACCTCGGCGCACTGGACGGCATCAAATACGCTCTGTCCAGCGGCAAATCGACGGCAGAACTGCTGGCTGAACTGTCCAAGAAACCGGGCGAAGCAGCAGATTACCTGGAAAAAGACCGGGCATATCGTTCGGAAGTGGACGTATTCGAAGAATTCACAGCTGAACAGCGCGACGCCATGTTTGGCAAAGCTCCGCGCACTGTATGGGAAAACTTCAAAGCCCTTACGGCATATCCGGAAAAACTGGAAGACCTCGCCTGCGACGCATTCCAGAAACGCCTCATGGAATCCTTCAAAGAAGGCGCTCTGAGCCGCTGGGCTCTGGAACTGCAGTACCGCATCGTTCCGGACAACCTGTCCAAGATTATTTCGGCAAAACAGCTCCACCTCGAAGACGATACGAACCCGCTGGAAGTTGAACGGTGGGAAAAGATCAACGCTCTTCGTACAGAACTGGGCCGCGATACGGACGAAAGCCTGTCTATCTGCTCGAAGATCAAGAAAGCTCTGGCTGATAAAGACTACGATACCGCTTCGGATCTCATGATCGTCATGAGCGACAAGATGGATGAACTGGCTGATCTGTACTATGAATATTCGCACAACGCCTTCTAATAGGCCGTTGTAAGCAATAAAAAAGAACTGAGATTATATCTCAGTTCTTTTTTTGTTGCCTTCAGCGGATAATCAGGCCGACCGGGCAGTGGTCGCTGCCGGTAATATCCGTGTAGATTTCGGCTTTTTCCAGGCGGCTGTCCAGTGATTTGGATGTAATGAAGTAGTCAATGCGCCATCCGGCGTTGTTCTGCCGGGCCTTGAAGCGGTAGCTCCACCACGAGTACACGCCGGTCACGTCCGGATAGAAGTACCGCCATGTATCCGTAAATCCCGCTGCCAGGAGCTCGGTCATCTTCTGCCGTTCTTCGTCGGAAAATCCGGCGTTTTTTCGATTGGTCTTCGGATTTTTCAAGTCGATTTCTTCATGGGCTACGTTCAGATCGCCGCAGAGGATGACTGGCTTTTTGGCATCCAGCTCTTTCAGATAGGCGCGGAAATCGTCTTCCCACTGCATCCGGTAGGGCAGGCGGGCCAGTTCATTCTGGCTGTTCGGCGTATAGCAGGTAACGACGTACAGATCGTCCAGCTCCAGCGTAATCAGACGGCCTTCGTGATCGTGTTCGTCCCGGCCCATGCCGTATGATACGGACAGCGGCGTTTTGCGGGTAAATATGGCAGTGCCGCTGTATCCTTTCTTTTCGGCGTAGTTCCAGTACTGCTCATACCCCGGCAGATCGAGCTCGATCTGACCTGCCTGCAGTTTCGTTTCCTGCAGGCAGAAAATATCGGCATTCAATGTCGTAAAGACATCCATAAATCCTTTTTTCATAGCTGCCCGCAGGCCGTTGACATTCCAGGAAATACATTTCAACAGGTTTCATCCTTTCTTTTTAAACGTACTGTCACAATAGAGAAAAATTTGTTATAATAATGACAAAACTACTATATTGAGAGGCTGCCGCAGGCTCCGCTGCAGATGGCGGAGTACTGCACGTTTATTGTATAGAAAAGGGGCGGCCTTGTCAAAAGAGAATCAGGTGATTAGATGGCAGCAAATACATTAGCAGGAACAAAGGTAAGACCACAGGATTACATTGACTTACAAGCTATTGCAGCCGCATATGCTGATATTCATCCCGATGTGAACAATCCCCATCAGCAGGTCCGGTTCGGTACGTCCGGACATCGCGGACAGGCGGGAAACGGCAGCTTTACGGCTGACCATGTCGCAGCCATTACGCAGGCTGTATGCACGGTCCGTACCCGTTTTGGCGCATCAGGCCCGCTGTTTGTCGGCGCTGATACGCATTATCTGTCCAAACTGGCCTATGAAACGGTCCTGGGCGTTCTGGCTGCCAACGGCGTTGCCGCCTATGTCGACGGCGACGATGATTTTGTGCCTACGCCTGCTGTTTCACGGGCTATTTTGCGTTACAATGAAGGACGCAGCGAACGTATGGCGGACGGCATTATTATTACGCCGTCTCATAATCCGCCGGAACATGGCGGCATTAAATATAATCCGGTCACCGGCGGACCGGCAGAGTCAGCGATTACGAAGGCCATTGAAACCGAAGCGAACTGTCTCCTTGCCGGCGGCAACGCGGAAGTTCATCAGGTGCCCTATGAAGAAGCGTGCCGCAGTGAACTCGTCGTTCCCTACGACTACAAAGGGCTGTACGTGGCAGAGCTCGATTCCATTATCGATCTCGATGCCGTCCGCGATGCAGGACTGCGCATTCTGGTCAATGCCCTGGGCGGCTCGGGAATGAATTACTGGCACCGTATTGCCGATATGTATCACATTCCTCTGGAATTCGTCAACGACACGTATGACCCGCAGTTCCGCTTCATGAACTACGACCATGACGGCAAAGTCCGCATGGACTGCTCGTCGTCATACGTCATGTCGGCCGTGACCAACAGCCGGGAAAAATACGACCTCATCTTGGCCAACGACCCCGATTACGACCGCTTTGGCATCGTTGCCGGATCCCAGGGCATGATTTCGGCCAATGCCTATTTGACAGTTGCTTCGCACTATCTCATGACACACCGCAACTTTGCCGGCAAGGGCATTGCCAAGACTGTCGTTACGACGGATATGCTGACCCGGTCGGCTCATATGCTGGGAGTGCCCCTGTATGAAGTTCCTGTAGGATTCAAGTACTTTGGCTCCCTGTTTATGGACGGCACCATTGCCTTTGCCGGAGAAGAAAGTGCCGGCGGCTCCTTTGTGGCCAAAGACGGCAGCGTGTGGACAACCGACAAAGACGGCATGATCATGTGCCTGTTGGCTGCGGAAATCAAGGCCGTAACGGGATTGTCGCCTGTGGAATACTATAATGAACTGTGTGAAAAACTGGGCCGGCCCTATATGATGCGCAGCGATGCACCGGCAACGCTGGAAGAAAAGGCCCGCATCAGTGCGCTGACCGAAGCAGACGTTACGGAAACGACACTGTGCGGCAGTCCCATTACGGCCGTGCTGTCCCGTTCTCCCTACGGCGATTTCCCCATTGGCGGCGTCAAAATCGCCACGGCTGACGGCTGGGTAGCAGCCCGTCCGTCGGGCACAGAAGACCTGTATAAACTGTATGCGGAAAGTTTTGTCTCTGCCGAACAGGCACAGCAGCTGCTGGAAGAAGGAAAACACCTTATTTCCAGGGCCCTTTCCCGATAAATTCATAGAAATTTTTTCCATAGTATGATATGATAGACTGCATGAGAGTTATACACAAAGGAGAGGAATACAGATGAAAGCTGTTATTACTGTTGTCGGCGTTGACCGGACCGGGATTATTGCTGCAGTCAGCCAGGTGATGGCTGAACATGCCATTAATATTTTGACCATTAATCAGGCGATTTTGGATGGCGTATTCAATATGGCCATGATCGTGGATATGGAAGCTTCCGATTTGGGGCTGGCAGAACTGCAGGATATTCTCAAGGAAAAGGGCGATGCCCTGGGCGTTGAAATCCGGGCGCAGAATCAGGCAATCTTTGAAGCCATGCATCAAGTAGGATAAGGAGATAATGGAATGCTGACAATCCATGATATATTAGAAACCAATCAGATGATTCAGAAGAATAATCTCGACGTCCGCACCATTACGATGGGGATTAGTCTTCTCGACTGCTGTTCCAGCGACGGCAAGACGCTGTGCCGGAACATTTATGATAAAATTACGTCCTATGGGGAACACCTGGTACAGACTGGGGAAGATATTAGCCGGGAATTCGGCGTTCCTATCATCAACAAGCGCGTCGCCGTCACGCCTATCAGCCTCGTCGCCGGCGCCAGTGACCTGAAAAACTATGTCGATGTAGCCCGGACGCTGGACAAGGCAGCCAAGGAAATTGGCATCGACTTTCTCGGCGGCTTTTCGGCTCTCGTCGAACGGGGATTTACAGACGGCGACCGCCGTCTCATTGACTCCATTGCCGAAAGCCTGGCCTGCACCGACATTGTCTGCAGTTCCGTTGCCATTGGCTCGACGAAAGCGGGCATCAATATGGATGCTGTTGCTGAAATGGGCCGCGTATTTAAAGATCTGGCTGAACGGACGAAAGAACAGGATGCCCTGGGCTGTGCCAAACTGGTCGTCTTCTCCAATGCTGTAGAAGACAATCCCTTCATGGCCGGCGCCTTCCACGGCGTTACGAACGGCGACTGCTGCGTCAGCGTCGGCGTCAGCGGTCCCGGCGTTGTCAAACGGGCCCTGGAAACGGTGAAAGGCGCACCTTTTGACGTCGTTGCGGAAACGATTAAAAAGACAGCGTTCAAGATTACCCGTGTGGGCCAGCTCGTAGCCATGGAAGCATCGAAACGGCTGAACGTTCCTTTTGGCATTATTGACCTGTCCCTGGCACCGACGCCGGCTGTCGGCGACAGCGTTGCCGATATTCTGGAAGAAATGGGCCTGGAAAGCTGCGGTGCCTGCGGGACGACAGCTGCCCTGGCACTGCTGAACGATGCCGTCAAAAAAGGCGGCCTTATGGCATCTTCCCGCGTTGGCGGCCTGTCAGGCGCATTTATTCCGGTCAGTGAAGACAAAGGCATGCTGGAAGCCGTTGGCCGCGGCAGCCTGAGCCTGGAAAAACTGGAAGCCATGACCTGCGTATGCTCTGTAGGCCTCGATATGATCGCCATTCCCGGCAATACGTCGGCCTCTACGATTTCGGCGATTATTGCTGACGAAGCTGCCATTGGCATGATTAACAACAAGACGACGGCAGTCCGCGTCATTCCCGTTCCGGGAAAAGATGTCGGCGATACCGTAGAATTTGGCGGCCTTTTGGGATACTGCCCGATTATTAACGTCAATAAATATGCCTCCGATGCATTTATTGCCCGCGGCGGCCGGATTCCGGCTCCTATGCGCAGCCTGACGAACTAAGGCGTGCAGAGATTTAACTTGGAATGGAAAGTAGGCGTTTGTTGTGCTCGAATACCTTGTGCCGTTTTTGATTGCTTTAATCGTAGCCTATGCCTTGACGCCAAGTGTAAAAAAGCTTGCGATTAAAGTAGGCGCTGTTGACCGGCCTAATGCCAGAAAAGTGCATACCCATGTTATTCCGCGGTTAGGCGGTCTGGCTATTTATATCGGATTTATGGCGGCTGTGCTGTACAGCGCGCCGCTGCGGCCGGAACTGCTGGGCCTGCTCATTGGCTGCACTGCCATTGTGGCGCTGGGAATCTGGGATGATATATGCAATATTCCGGCAAAAGTGAAGCTCGCCGGTCAGATCGTAGCCGCTGCAATTCCCGTGGCTTTTGGCATTCAGATCGAATGGATGACCAATCCTTTTGGGTCCCTCATTGTGCTGCCGGAAATCATTGCCGTGCCGCTGACGATTTTCTGGATTATTGGCTTTACCAATACAGTAAATCTTATTGACGGACTGGACGGACTGGCTGCCGGCGTATCCTTTATTGCCTCTGTGTCCCTGTTTCTCCTGGCATATCATATGAATCAGTTCCTGCCGGCTGTCATCATCGTGTCCATGGCCGGAGCGGCTCTGGGATTTTTGCAGTATAACTTTAATCCTGCCAAAATCTTCATGGGTGATACAGGAAGTATGCTTCTGGGCTATACCATGGCTGTATCGGCCGTGCTGGGACTGGTAAAGACGGCAGCAACGGTTGCGCTGGTCGTGCCGATTATCGCCCTGGGACTGCCTATTTTGGATACGCTCTTTGCCATTATTCGGCGGAAGATGAGCGGTGTGCCGATTTTTCAGCCCGATAAGGGCCATCTCCATCACCGTCTGCTGGCGCTGGGACTGAGCCAGAAACAGGCTGTTCTGATCATGTACTGCGTCAGTATCGTCTTAGGCATTGTAGCCCTGTTTGTCGCCAGCGTAGGGTATAAAATCGGCATTGTTACGGTGCTGATTGTCCTGGCTGTGATTATTTATTCGGCAAAACGGATTGGCATATTGAGAAAAACGACGACGGATACTACTCGCAAGCCGTAGTGGGTAGTATCCGTTCTGTTTGAGGAGGAATTACTTATGATAAAGGTTATGACTGTCTTTGGCACGCGGCCTGAAGCCATCAAGATGGCGCCTGTAGTTCTGGAACTGAAAAAGCATGCGTCCCAGATTCAGACGGTTGTTGCCGTTACAGCCCAGCACCGGCAAATGCTGGATCAGGTATTGTCCCTGTTTCATATTAAGCCGGACTATGATCTGGATATTATGTCACAAGGGCAGACCTTATACGACATTACGACGAAATCGCTGCTGGGGTTAAAAAGCGTGCTGGAAGCAGAAAAGCCGGATCTCGTGCTGGTTCACGGCGATACGACGACGACCTTTGCCGGCGCGCTGGCTGCATATTATCAGCAGATTCCTGTCGGCCATGTCGAAGCGGGCCTGCGGACAGGCAATATGTACTCGCCCTTTCCGGAGGAAATGAACCGTAAGCTGACCGGTGCTATTGCGGCCATTCATTTCGCACCGACGCCGACAGCCAAGGCGAATCTGCTGCGTGAACACGTTGCGGAAGATACGATCTATATTACGGGAAATACGGTCATTGACGCACTGATCAATACGGTCAATCCGTCCTATCAGTTCCATAACGATGTGCTGCAGTCCATTGATTTTGCTCATCACCGCATTATTCTCCTGACGACGCATCGCCGGGAAAATCTTGGCGAACCGATGCGGCATATTTACAAGGCCCTGCGGCAGATTATCGAAGAAATTCCCGATACGGAAATCGTCTTCCCCGTACACCGCAACCCTCTGGTGCGGCACGTAGTAGAAGAAGAACTGGCCGGCGTCGACCGCATTCATCTCATCGATCCGCTGGAATACGAACCCTTCGCCAACCTGATGAGTCGGAGCAGCCTCGTCCTGACCGATTCCGGCGGCATTCAGGAAGAAGCCCCGGCCCTGGGCAAACCGGTCCTCGTCCTGCGCGATACGACGGAACGGCCCGAAGCTGTGCAGGCCGGTACGGTCCGGCTCATCGGCACAGACAGAGATGTAGTATATGAAGAAACGAAGCGGCTCCTGACCCAGCAGAAGGCCTATGATGCCATGAGCAATACCGTAAATCCCTATGGCGATGGCAAAGCTGCAGCCCGGATTGTGCAGGCTATTCTGCACGTCTATGCCGGTCAGGGAGAGGCACCGGAAGAATTTTCTCTGCAGTAAAATCAAACGGAAAAAATATATATTAAGGTCTTGTGG
>NZ_CATWFF010000089.1 GCF_958350005.1 uncultured Megasphaera sp.
TTTTTTGCCCAGAGAATCTATTCGTTTCCAGGCTGTTTGGTCCGTCGTGAAGAGCATGGCTCTCTGGCTCCTTCTGGCCCTGGCGGGCGTGCTGCTGGCACAGATGATGTCTGATGCCAGTATTGCCTTGCTTACGCGGTCCCTGCGGGGCCTGGCCATCATTGGTTTGGCTTTAATGCTGGTAGTCTGGCGAAAAAGTAATCGTTATTAAAATCCTGTAAATGGTATAGGGAGCGAAGACCCGATACGCATGGTAGTCAGCGTACTGGCTTTTTGTAATAACTGGCATGTATTTATTGTTTCTACGACATAGTTTGTCAACATCGTGTGCTATGCTCATATTGTGAAGAGATAATACAGGGAAGGAGGTGTCCGTACGGTGGCATATGACATATATAGAACAGCGCTTACTCAGGGAGCTATGGCCGTGATACTGGGTGTATTGGTCTATGCTGGTCTGTGGACCGTGGAAGACAGGGATCTGGCCTTGCGCGGCGTGTCTTTTCTGGCAGGCTGTTATGTCCTGTTTTTTGTATTTTCCCATTGCCAGCGTCTGTACGAATCGTGGCAGGGAACAGATGCTGCCTGGCGCCTCCGTCTGCTTCTGTGGGTAAGCGGTGGGGGTACTCTATTTTGGTGGCTCGTGTATCAATGTTGGACAGATCCTGTACAGACAATCGCTCCAGTCATTCAGTGGGGGATGATTCTGGGATTTACAGTATATTTTTTTGATGTACTTGCCGATAGGGATACATCATTCAGGCAATATATATCTATACGAATGAAAGGGTTGTTTTTGTTAGTCTGGGTTGTTGTCTACGGGCTCAATATCTGCTGGATCATCGATCTGAATGACTTTATGTATTTTTTCTGGCATACGCTATTTTGGATTATTTATGTAGCTGTATTTTTTCAGACGCCAGAATTTAGAACAGTTATAGGCCGGGTTCCGTATTACTGTTTGTTGCTGGTTGGCAGTTGGTTCGTATATTTCCAAGAGATTACGGTAGATCCTTTTGTAGGATATTATATCGTGTGGCGCGAACGGGCGTATATGTATGAGGCTATTCCTGCACTGCCTCGTTGTATCTCCCATATAGCGAAAGTCTATAAATCTGTCTGTATCTGGCTGAAACCGTGTTTCCTTTTTTTGTGGTACTTTAGTTTTGTTATTATCGTTCACTTTATGTGGCTCGATGCAAACTATTCTATGATGATGCGGGTAATTCGAATCATGGCTGTGTTACTTACAGGAAACTTCATTTTGTATTGGATTCGGCATCGGTTCAAACAGCGCTCCTGAGCAGGCTGTAGTATGAGGCGGGCTGGATTCTGCCGGGACAGGCCGGATCTAGTTTGTGTGTAAAGGGGGATATACTATATGAAATCTAACATGGCAAAGATCTGGGAAGCGGTAAAAGATGTCGTTGTAGGCTTACTGGCGTGCCTGCCTCTGGCCGTTGGCAGACACTTGATAGATAGGCCGTATGTTCCGCTGCAACAGGGACTATTGGGATTTTTCATACTTTTTATCGGCATGGTGATTTTTATCTGGTCCGTGAAGCGATAATGGTATTGGGCAGTGCAGACATTTGTGCTATACTATGAAATATATTCAGATAAAGGGGGACTATATATGGCACATCCAATGCGGAGAAAAGATCGGCAGTTAGAACGGGAAGACTGTATTCCCATTTTGGAAAAAGGAGAATACGGTGTATTATCGATGGTGACAGATGAAGGCACTCCCTATGGGGTTCCCATATCCTATGCGTATGAAGACGGGTATATTTACTTCCACGGTGCCATGACGGGATATAAGCTGGACCTGCTGCGGAAGCGGCCTCAGGCATCATTCTGCGTTGTTACAGATACGCAGGTATTACCGGCTGAATTTACGACCAATTACCAAAGTGTCATTGCCTTCGGCACTATGGAAGAACTGTCTGGTTCCGATAAAGAAAAGGGATTGCTGGCGCTGATTCAGAAATATTCTCCTGCCTATCTGGAAGAAGGCAAGGTGTATATGGCCAAAGCCCAGGCTCATACCTGTTCGTATCGTCTGCACATCGAAGATATGACGGGAAAAGCACGCAAATAGCGAGAAAATATAATAGTATAAGAAATCATACATGCATGATTAAAAATAAACGGCCATGCTATTGAAATACAAATAATTTATCTGT
Organism: uncultured Megasphaera sp.; assembly: GCF_958350005.1. Taxonomy (GTDB): domain Bacteria; phylum Bacillota; class Negativicutes; order Veillonellales; family Megasphaeraceae; genus Megasphaera. The sequence goes on from NZ_CATWFF010000089.1 coordinate 2,187, forward strand.
ATAATAAAGGCATAACAGAATACAAGACGGTGTCGTCTCTTTGCAGTATGCAGGAGATGATGCCGTCTTTTTTTACAGATAAGGAGTGGATTCGTATGACAACAGAACTGAAACATACAATGATTGCAATGGCTTTGATTTTGTGCGGAGCCTATACGATTGCTGCCGATATTCCGGCAACTCATGTATTTTCCAATGGCCTCATGCTGTATAAAGCGAATGAATTCGCCGTTTCCGGAACAGATATCCAGGCTTTTGCCAAGAGCGGCCACTATACGGCAAGCAATCAGTAAATCCTGTATTCACAGTATGAATAAAACCCGCCAATAAGACGTGCATCGGTGTCTGTGTTGGCGGGTTTTGTGCTGTTTAGAACCAGACGGCGTTGTCCAGCGCCTGGACTGACTGGATGGGCAGCAGGTGGACGCTTTGGCTGGCTGTCAGATTGGTGAATACGCAGAGGCAGGCATCAGAAGAAGCCTGGTTTTTGACGTACTCCCGGTCGAACTGCATGAGGACATCGCCTTTTTTGACGGACTGTCCTTCCTGGACAGGCACAGTGAATCCCTGTCCCTGCAGCTGAACCGTATCAATGCCGATATGCAGAAGATATTCCAGGCCGCTCGCCGTAGTGAGCCCTATGGCATGTTTCGTATCGAAGACGAAAGTGACTGTCCCGTCAGCCGGTGCATAGACTGTATTGTCTGTAGGATAGACGAAGAAGCCGTCACCGGTCATTTTGCTGGCAAAGGCCTCGTCTGGTGCTTCCGTAATCGGGTGGAGCTCGCCTGTAAAGGGGGAGCAGAAGTATGTTTTTTCTGTTTCTGCTGGATACGTCTCTTCCGCAGTGACGGTAGGCGTCGTATCTGCAGTGTTGGACTGCGGCCTTTTTGTCTGCGCTGTAGTGGGTGAGTTAAACAGGTTTTTCACGGAACGAAATAAACTGGACATATATATTCCCCCTTCGGTGCCGATAGGGACGGCACGGATATGATAATGCGTTACGTATATACCAATCGTATTGTATCATATATGGGGACATATTGGCCATATTCAGGACTACATGGAAAAACGCGGCGATTTCCGAAGAAGAAACCGCCGCGTTTACGCGTTATATGTTAGAGAGAGGTATGAATGAACAAAAGTTGAAGGAGGATTTATGCCTGTGCAGCGGCTTTGCCAAGTGCTTCACATTCCGGGGCATTGTTTGGTGTTTCATTGACAATAGCCGTACCGATAACAGTTGCACCAGCGTCTTCTACACGCTGTTTCCACGTATCCATCCAGTCACCGCTGCCCCAGCCGTACGAGCCAAAGAGACCGACTTTTTTGCCTTTCAGTTTGGGAGCGAGTTCGGTGAAGAACGGTTCAACAACAGTGTCTTCCAGTTCTTCCGCACCCATAGCAGGGCAGCCCAGCAAAATGACGTCTTTCGATGCAACCGCATCTACTGTCGTATCTTCAAAACGGACCGATTCAACGTCGGCGCCGGCTGCTTTTGCAGCTGCTTCAATTTCCTGAGCCATTGCTTCCGTGTTGCCTGTGCCACTCCAATATACGATTTCTACCATGATACATATCCTCCTTACGCTATAATAAGCGATTCTAATGTAGTGCCTACAGCGAATCTGTTTACGTAATCTTTCCGACAGGAGTCAAACTGCCGGAACAGCCGGACGGCTTTGTCGGCATCGCCGTAGACCTTCCAGTAGCCGCAGAGCTTGGCGCAGTTTCCTTTGTGGGTAATGAAGCCGCATACGTCTTCTAAGGGATATCCGAGAAAAATCCCGGATTCATGGGGGAAACAGCCGCCTTCTGCAAAGCGGGATACAAGATGATCCAGACTGGCGTTCAGATCAGTACAGGGAGCGTAGCCATATTGATGTAAAAATGATCTGATGTGATGCTGGCGTATATAGGCCGCTACTTTTTCCGGGCGGTATACGTATAACAGCGTGCGCTGAGGACAACAAAATAGCAGACGAAAATGAAGTCCTTTAGGATTATATTTGTGATTATAAGTATCAATTATTCTCTCATAATCATCCAAGGATTCGCGACGGGGAAGGCATAGAAGACTGCCCATTTTTAATCCCGCTAACGTTGGCGAACAGTGGTAAATCAGGAGCTCGTCGATGTTCATATGCTTCCTCCGTTCCTTTTCGTTTATGGTATTACTATACCAATATTGCAAATCAATGTCAATAGTAAAATGATATATTTTTTCACATACTTTTTGAGGGTAGGTGAATATTCACGTTTTGGTGTATAATGAAATCAGTGTATGAATAAGGAGGAGAAGACAGGCTATGATAAAACGTGAAGCCCTGATGAGAGATACGAGCCGCTGTTTTGGCTGCGGAGAACAGAATCCGATTGGATTAAAGCTGCATATGCATATTGTTGATGACAAGTGTGTTGCTGATTTTACGCCCCGGCCGGAACATGCCAGTTATGGCGACCGCATGCACGGCGGTCTGACGAGTACGCTGCTGGATGAAGTCATGGGGGATTATGTGTTTCATCTGGCCGGAAAGCCGGCGTATACGGCAAAACTGGATATACGCTTTCGCAGTGCCGTTATTATTGGCGAAACCGTGCATATTGAAGGCTGGGTTACAGCGCAGCGGGGACGTCTGTTCGTGACGGAAGGCCGGGTATACCATGCTGATGGATCTGTTGCAGCTGAGGCAACGGGCAAGATCATGGTAGGAAAATAGGAAGTATAATACGTATCTCTTTTCTTCTTATGCTATTATTTTGTCTTGTTGGTCCTGATGTTGGCATACCTGTCTCACTTCCCGGTATACTAGAGGTATAGCAAGAATATGCTGGGAGGCGAGACGATGATATTTGAAACGATGTATGAACCTTTTCGGATTGGTTCTTGTCTGATACCGAACAGACTGGTTCGCAGTGCAACCTTTGAGTTTGCTGCCAGGGAAGGACGAATTACGCCGGCGATAGAGCAGTTCTATGAAGCAGCAGCCCGCGGCGGTTCGGGACTGATTATTTCAGGAATGGAAAACATATCGCCTACGTCTGGATTTGGCAGTCTGTCCGTACATACAAGGTATCCGGAATATGTGCAGGATATGGCCCGGATCGTGCGTATTGTCCACTCGTATGGCGCCAAATTGTTTGTACAGCTTTCCCATTGCGGATATCGTACAGACTGGCAGCATGGATACGATACGTTTGGCCCCAGTGAACTGGCTGTGAGTCCGGAACAGACCTATCATGCCATGACGGAAGAAGAAATTGAGAAGCTGCTGGTAGATTTTGCCGTGTCGGCCAGACTGTGTCAGGAAGCGGGCTGTGACGGCGTACAGATCCACGGTGCCCATGGGTTCCTTCTGCATGCATTTTTATCGCCCTATTATAACCATCGCCATGATGACTGGGGCGGCAGTATTGCCAATCGGTCCCGGCTGCTCCTGGATGTATGCCGCGTTGTGGCTGCTGCTGCGGGCCCGGATTTCCCGATTAGCGTGAAACTGTCTTTCCAGGATCTGCTTTCACCGGGGATTTCTGTGGAAGATATGTTGTGGGTCTGCCGGAAGCTGGCAGCACAGGGTATCAGCATGCTGGAAATTTCTGCAGGTACCACGATGGATGGCACTGCTGCGTCTTTTTCTCCCATTCGATTTGAAGAAGAAGGGCCGTTTCGGGAGTATGCGGCTCTGGCTGCCCGGTATGTATCGATCCCCGTTGTCAGCGTCGGCGGCTATCGGTCGCCGTTGTATATGGAACGGATGCTCCGACAGACTGGGATTGCGGCTGTGGCCATGTGCCGGCCCCTCATCCGTGAACCCGATTTGCCTAATCGCTGGAAAACCCAGAATGTACCGGCTGCCTGCTGCTCCTGCAATCGCTGTTTTTCATCGCCAGGCATTGTGAGCTGTCAGGCTTTGTAAGTACTGAGATGGATACAGAATAAGCCCCCTTTTGCCGAATGCGGCTCGGCAAAAGGGGGCTTATTCTACAGGTACGTGTGTTCTGAATTAACCGGCAATAAGGGTCATCGTTTTTTTGAGGGCTTTGGCAAACTGATCCGGACAGGATGTGGGCTTGCCACCGCAGCGAATGCCTTCCAGTTTTTTTATGGCGTCTTCTACTTTCATTCCTTCTACTAACCGGCTGATGCCCTGCAAGTTGCCGGGACAGCCGCCGAGAAAGGTTACGTTTTTAATAACGTCTCCATCAATGTCGAATTGAATTTGCTGCGAACAAACGCCTTCGGGCCGATACGTATACATTGTAAAGCTCCTCCTATTTTAACAGTGCTATAATTTCTTCTTTTGGCAGTACGCCGGCGTTGCGGCGGACAACCTTGCCATCCTGAAAGACGATCAGCGTCGGAATCAGTTCTACATTGAACTGCTGTGCCAGTGCCGGCTGTTCGTCGACATTTACTTTGCAGATTTTGATTTCCGGATGTTCTTCCGCAATTTCATCGACTACAGGAGACAGCATCTGGCATGGCCCGCACCAGGCGGCCCAGAAATCGACAAGAACGGTTCCCTTGGCAAAAGCGACTTCCGTCTGGAAGTTATCTTTTGTAACGATAATAGATTTCATGATATCGCTCCTTTGTATCTTGCAGTTTGCAGTATGTGCGTTTTTTGATGATGCCTGTATATAGTATACCAAAAAAGGCCGATTTTTTCCACCTGTGAACGGAGAATACAATATATCTGTTCAGTACAGATAAAGTACGGTATAATGTAAGGGAAGATGCAGTCCCTGTACTGCGTATATCGTCATAAGGAGTGAGTATGCAATGCGAACAGGAACAGGCGTGATTGATACGGTATTGGCCGATGGAATGGTCAAAATCCGTACCAATCGTGATAATTTATATTCTCCGTGCAGTGATAAAATATGCAATAACAACGTCCTGATTGATGCCAAAAATCCCATTGGCGCTGTGAAGGGCCAGTTTGTCCGCTTTTTGATTCCCGATGAAAAGATGGGGGCCGGCGGAGCCATGTGCTTTGGCATGCCTACGCTCATGGTCATCATCTGGGGCGTATTTGGCTACTGGTGCGGCTTGCAGTACGGATGGGCCAAAGAACTGACGGCCTTTGCCGGAATGATTCTGGGCGGCATCATAAGTGCCATGCTGCTCAAGCGGTATGAAAAATCCATACGACAGGCCAATACGATGGCTGAAGTATCAGAAATTATTGCAGCTGAAACGAATGAAACGGAGCCGGTACAGTCGTAACGATAAAAAAGGAGCTTGTTCCCGAGGGAACAGCTCCTTTTCGTTGTTATGACTGTGCAGATTAGAATGCAGCCAGAATGGAACCCTGGTATTTTTCATCAATGAATTTCTTAATCGGTTCTGTTGCATAAATTTCTGCCACTTTCTTGTATGTTGCATTGTCCTTGTCTTCTTCACGGACAGCCAGAACGCAGGCATACGGCGAGTTTTTATCTTCGACGAGGATAGAATCTTTCAGGGGATTCAATCCGGCAGGAATGGCGTAGTTGGCGTTGACGCAGGCGAAGTCCGTATCGTCAAGGGAACGGGAAATCTGTGCGGCATCGAGTTCGACGATCTGGAGATTCTTGGGGTTTTCGCTGATATCAGCAACAGACGTATTGACATTCGTACCGGTGCTCAGTTTGATCAGGCCCGCCGTCTGAAGAAGCAGAAGAGCGCGGCCACCGTTGGACGGATCATTAGGAATGGCTACTTTTGCGCCGTCGGCGACTTCACTGATGTTCTTGTATTTATGGGAGTAAATAGCCATGGGCATGAGGATCGTCTTGCCAATGGAGGTGAGTTTTAATCCTTTCTTTTCTACGACATTGTCCAGGTATGGCTGATGCTGCATGGAGTTCATGTCCAGATCTTTTTCAGCCAGTGCCGTGTTAGGCTGTACGTAGTCGTTAAATTCGACAATGTTAATGGTAATACCCTGTTTTTGGGCTTCTTTGGCTACTTCTTCCATGATTTCAGCCTGCGGACCGGCAGTGACGCCCATTTTGATTTCTTTCTTGTCAGCACTTGCCGTATCGCTGGACGAGCTGCCGCAGCCGGCGGCAAAGACACAGGTGGCAGCGATGAGGGCTGCTGAAATCAGTTTTTTAATTGATGCGTTCATACATAATCCATCCCTTCTGAAAACGATACATACCATTTCATACACTGTGGCCAGAGGGTTCAGCAAAACGGGCAAAAAGAAAAGCCGTCCACAGATGGCGGCTTGCATGTATGCAATTCATCTGTCGGATTTTCCGCTGGACTTGGCACCTATCCCGAACCGGGGGTTGCCGCAGCATCATAGGGCCATTCCCTCAGCTGCTCTTGATGAGACACAATGTAGAGTTGTTGAGTAGTATATTATCATCAATTCTGGGCCCTGTCAAGATGGGACTGATAAAA
>NZ_CATWFF010000090.1 GCF_958350005.1 uncultured Megasphaera sp.
ATTATATATAGTCTGACCTATGAAGCGGCGGCATGGGGTGGACTCAATATATATAGAAATCTTAACGCAATATTAATACAATCTTAACATGCACCGCGCTACTCTAACACTATTTTTATTTGCCCTGTAGTATGATAAGAACTCGAAGGAGGGAAATACTATGGACATTATGCTCTATGTAAGTGCCATTGCAGCCATAGTGCTGCTGATTTATTACTTCTATGTGTTGTTAAAGGGGGATGAACAATAATGAGTGCAGTAGCTCAGTATATTGTATTCTTAGTCGTTCTCGTCGTCCTTGCCATTCCTCTTGGCAAATATATGGCCAATGCCATGGACGGCAAACGCGTATTTTTAAGTCCAATCTTATCGCCCCTCGAATCCTTGATTTACAAGGTTACGGGCGTACAGAAAGATGAAGACATGGGTTGGAAAACCTACTTCGTTTCTGTTGTTTGGTTCTTTACCATTGGCTTACTTTTCTTATTCTTTTTCCAGATCTTCCAGGACAAACTGCCGTTCAATCCGCAGAACATTGAACCCATGAGCTGGCACTTGTCCTTCAACACGGCAGCCAGCTTCGCCACGAACACGAACTGGCAGGCCTACAGCGGTGAAAGCGCTCTGAGTTATTTCTCCCAGTTCATGGGTCTGACAACGCAGAACTTCGTATCCGCTGCTACAGGGATTGCCGTTATGTGGGCTATGATTCGGGCCTTCATCCGGGCGAAGGAAAAAGGCCTGGGCAACTTCTGGGTTGACCTGACCCGCGCAACGGTTTATATTCTCCTTCCGCTGAGCTTCGTTGTTTCCATCGTCCTCTTCTCTCAGGGCGTTGTTCAGAACTTCTCTCCTGCACAGACAGCACGTCTGGTAGAACCGGTTGCTGCTGATGCAGACGGCAAATGGATCGAAGATGCCCAGATCGACTTGAACACCAATACCGTTACGGTAGACGGTCAGGTCGTTCCTGATGCAACGATCATTACAGAACAGTTTATTCCTATGGGCCCGGGCGCCAGCCAGGTTGCTATTAAACAGCTCGGTACGAACGGCGGCGGCTTCATGGGCGTTAACTCCGCTCATCCGCTGGAAAACCCGAATGCTTTAACCAATATTTTTGAATGTATCGCTTTGCTGCTGATTCCGGCAGGCCTGTGCTTTTCTTTCGGTATTAGCATTAAAAATAAAAAACAGGGCCGTGCGATTTTCCTGGCTATGTTTATTATGCTGGTTGCTTTCTTAGCCATTGTCGGCTACAACGAACAGGTTGCTACGCCGCAGCTGGCTCATCAGAACCAGATTGACATCGTTGCTTCCGACACGCAGCCAGGCGGCAACATGGAAGGGAAAGAATCCCGCTTCGGTATTGCTCAGTCCTCGACTTGGGCAACCTTCACGACCGCTGCTTCCAACGGCTCCGTCAACTCCATGCACGACAGCTACACTCCGCTGGGCGGCTTGGTTGAAATGTTACAGATGGAATTGGGCGAAGTTGTATTCGGCGGCGTAGGCTGCGGCTTCTACGGCATGATTGGTTTCGCTGTCCTGACCGTATTTATTGCCGGCCTGATGGTTGGTCGTACACCTGAATTCCTGAGCAAGAAAATTGAACCGTATGAAATGAAATGGGCCGTTCTGGTTTGCCTGGCAACACCAATCGGCATTCTGATCGCCAGCGGCATTGCTGCTGTATGGCCGGGCGTAGACGAAAGCCTGACGAACTCCGGCGCTCATGGTTTCTCTGAATTGCTGTATGCTTATTCTTCTGCCGGCGGCAACAACGGTTCCGCTTTTGCCGGCTTTAACGCCAATACGCCGTTCCTGAACGTCACCATTGGCCTTACGATGATTTTCGTTCGTCTGCTGCCGATCCTCGGCATCTTGGCTATGTCCGGCAGCCTGGTTCAGAAGAAAAAGATTGCCGTTACGGCTGGTACGCTGTCGACAACCAATACGATGTTCGTATTCCTTCTGATCTTCATCGTTATTCTGGTCGGCGCATTGAACTTCTTCCCGGCTCTGTCGTTAGGACCGGTTGCTGAATACTTCAGCATGCACATGTAAGGAGGGAGAGTCTCACTATGGATAAAAATAAAACAGCTCTTTCCGATCAGAAAATGGTCATGCGGGCTGTGAAAGATTCCTTTATAAAACTGGATCCCCGCATTCAGACGGAAAACCCCGTTATGTTGCTGGTATATGTTTCGGCCGTACTGACGACGATCCTGTGGATCGTATCGTTCGGCGCATCGCCGGCAGAACTGAAAGGCGTATCGACTGGCTACACCTTCGCCATTGCCGTTATTTTGTGGCTGACCTGCCTGTTTGCCAACTTTGCCGAAGCCATTGCTGAAGGCCGCGGCAAAGCCCAGGCTGATGCACTGCGGGCTGCTAAGAAGGACGTAAAGGCCTTCAAACTGGAAAGTGCAGACAATAAAGAAAAAGGCACGACTGTATTATCTTGTGATTTGAAAAAAGGCGATATCGTCTACGTCAAAGCAGGCGAACAGATTCCGGCCGACGGCGAAGTTATCGACGGCGCCGCATCTGTCGACGAATCAGCCATTACCGGTGAATCGGCTCCGGTTATTCGTGAAAGCGGCGGCGACCGCTCCGCTGTTACGGGCGGCACGAGCCTGACTTCTGACTGGCTGGTCATCCGTGTTACAGCTGATGCAGGCAACTCCTTCCTGGATAAGATGATTTCCATGGTTGAAGGTGCTAACCGTAAAAAGACGCCGAACGAACTGGCTCTGCAGATTCTGCTCGTATCGTTCTCCATCATTTTCCTGCTCGTCGTCCTGTCATTGTACACGTACTCTGACTTCTCGGCTAAACAGGCTGAAATGGATAACCCTTCGTCTATCGTTACGCTGGTTGCCCTCCTCGTATGCCTGGCTCCTACGACGATTGGCGCACTTCTTTCCGCTATCGGTATTGCCGGCATGAGCCGTCTGAACCAGGCTAACGTCCTGGCCATGAGTGGCCGTGCTATTGAAGCAGCTGGTGACATTGATACGCTGCTCCTCGATAAGACCGGTACCATTACCCTCGGCAACCGCCAGGCTTCTGAATTCTTCCCTGTAAAGGGTATTGAACCGCAGAATCTGGCAAGAGCTGCTCAGCTGTCCTCTCTGGCCGATGAAACGCCGGAAGGCCGCAGCATCGTTATTCTGGCTAAAGAAAAATTTGGCCTCCGCGGCCTGCAGCTGGAAGAACGGAAAATGCACTTCGTTCCCTTTACTGCTAAAACCCGCATGAGCGGCGTTGACTTTGATGGTCACGAAATCCGCAAGGGCGCAGCTGATGCCATGAAGAACTACGTTCAGGAAAAAGGCCGCGTCTATCCGCAGGAATGTGATGATATTGTACAGCGCATTGCAGAAAAAGGCGGTACACCGCTGGTCGTTGCCGAAGATGGCATCGTACAGGGCGTTGTATACCTGAAAGATATTATTAAAGACGGCATTAAAGAAAAATTTGCTGACCTCCGCAAGATGGGGATTAAGACCGTCATGATCACAGGCGATAACCCCATGACTGCTGCAGCTATTGCTGCTGAAGCCGGTGTCGATGATTTCCTGGCTGAAGCTACTCCGGAAGGCAAACTGGAAATGATCCGCAAGCTGCAGAAAGAAGGCCATCTGGTTGCCATGACTGGCGATGGCACGAACGACGCGCCGGCTCTGGCTCAGGCAGACGTTGCTGTTGCCATGAACACCGGTACACAGGCTGCTAAGGAAGCAGGCAACATGGTCGACCTCGATTCGTCTCCTACGAAACTGATCGACATCGTTCACATCGGCAAACAGCTGCTTATGACTCGCGGCAGCTTGACGACGTTCAGTATTGCCAATGACTTGGCAAAATACTTCGCCATCATTCCGTCCCTGTTCATTTCCCTCTATCCGGGCCTGGCAGCATTGAATATCATGGGCCTGCATAATCCGCAGAGTGCTATTCTGTCGGCTATTATCTACAATGCCCTGATCATTGTCGCCCTGATTCCGCTGGCTCTGAAAGGTGTTGCATACCGCGAAGTACCGGCAGGCGAACTGCTTAGCCGCAACTTGCTGATTTACGGGTTAGGTGGTATCATCATTCCGTTTATCTGCATTAAAGTTATTGACGTCATCCTTGTAGGATTGGGCTTAGTATAAGAAAGGTGAGAGTGATATGCGAATTTTTAGAACAGCCTTATTACAGGTTATTTTCTTTACCGTCTTCTGCGGGTTCATCTATACAGTGGTTATGACCGGTATTGCTCAGGCCTTGTTCCCGAGCACGGCAAACGGTTCCATGATCGAAGTCAACGGCGTCAAATACGGCAGTGCCTTACTGGGCCAGAACTTCAGCAGCAACCGTCATATGTGGGGCCGTATTACGAACGTCGACGTATCTACATATACGGATAAAGACGGCAATGCTCTGGCTTACGGCATTCCGTCCAACCTCAGCCCGGCCAGTGAAGACTATCAGAAACTTATTTCTGAACGGATTGAAAAAATCCATAAAGCCAATCCGGAACAGGGCGACAAACCCATTCCTGTTGACTTGGTTACTAACTCCGGCAGTGGTCTGGACCCTGATATTTCCCTGGCTGCTGCACAGTACCAGGTACCTCGCCTGGCCCGGGAAAACAACATGAGTGAAGATGCAGTAAATAAAATTATTGCAGCCTGCACCAACCCGAAAACGTTGGGATTCTTCGGTGAAACGACGGTTAATGTCCTGAAAGTCAATCTGATGCTGGACGGCGTTCTTTCTCCGCAGGGATAAGGCCAGAGGAATTGCCAATTTGCACAATTTGTATATAATATAATATAGAAGTTTCAGTTCCCAAGGACTGTATATAGCGGAATTCACAGCGATATACAGTCCTTTTTTTGAAATGGATAAAGGGGAAATGATAATGGGTGAAAGTGAACGAACGTCACCAGACAGGATTTTACAGCGCATACAAGATGAAGAACGGCGGGCCAAACAGGGAAAACTGAAGATATTTTTCGGCTATGCTGCCGGCGTTGGGAAAACCTATGCCATGCTGGAAGCGGCTCATGAAGAACTGGCCAAGGGGACAGATGTCGTAGCCGGGTATATTGAGCCCCATGCCCGGCCGGACACGGCGGCACTGGTACAGGGGCTGGAAGTATTGCCGACCCTGACCATTACGTACAAGGACATTACACTTCATGAATTTGATATTGACGGTGCCTTGCGGAGGAAACCGCAGCTCATCCTCGTTGATGAACTGGCCCATACGAACGCCAAGGGCTGCCGCCATGAAAAGCGGTATCAGGACATTCAGGAACTGCTGCAGGCCGGCATTGACGTGTACACGACAGTCAATGTACAGCATCTGGAAAGCTTAAACGATATTGTTGCCTCTATTACGCAGGTAACCGTCCGGGAACGGATACCCGATTCGGTTTTCGATAATGCCGATCAGGTCGAACTCGTCGATATTGAACCGGCAGACCTGGAAAAGCGCCTTCATGACGGTAAGATTTACCAGGCCAAACAGGCCAAAAGTGCACTGAAGAATTTCTTTACCACTGATAATCTGACGGCACTGCGGGAAATTGCCCTGCGCCGCATGGCCGATCGGGTCAACCGCATTGCTGAACGGACTAAAAACAGTTCGTACCATACAAAAGAACATATTCTGGTCTGCCTGTCGTCGTCGCCGACAAACCCCAAGATCATCCGTACGGCAGCCCGTATGGCCAATGCCTTTAATGCTCACTTCACGGCCCTCTTTGTCCGTACATCGGATTATGAAGGCATGACCAAGGCCAATCGGGATCGGCTGGACAAAAATATCCGCCTGGCTGAACTGCTGGGAGCAACGGTAGAAACCGTCGTCGGCGATAACGTAGCCCTGCAGATTGCCGAGTTTTCCCGCATGTCCGGCGTGTCCCAGATCGTCGTAGGGCGGAGCAATACGCGGAGCGGTTTTTTTGGCCTCGTAAGCAAGCCTTTTACCGATCAGCTTCTGGCATATTTGCCGAAAATTGACGTTCACGTCATTCCGGACAACACGACGCCGACCTTGCGGATTCCCTTCATGCGCCGCTCTAAAAAGAATCAGCCCGTACAGGGACGGGATATGGCCTTTACCGCCTTTGTCTTCATCCTGACGACGGCCATCAGCATGGCCATGTACGCTGCCGGTCTGAATACGGTGTCCATTATTCCCCTGTATTTGCTGGGCGTCTTTGGCACGGCGCTGTATACGGACAGCCGGTTTTCCAGCATAGTCCTGGCGGCACTGAATATTCTGGCCTTTGATTTTCTGTTTATTGAGCCGCGCCATACCTTTTCGGCGTACGATCCGTCATACAGCATTACCTTTGCCATCCTGTTCTTTACAGCCTTTCTGGCCGGGGAACTGGCTCATAAGGTAAAAGTGCAGGCCATTCAGGCTGCGCGGACGGCGTACCGCATGCGCCTGCTCCTGGAAACGAGCCAGATGATGCAGAAAGCGTCATCGAATCAGGACATTGAAACAATCGTTGCCGATCAGCTGGTCAAGCTGCTGCGGCGGGATATTGTGTACTATCCTGTCGATGACACGCAGACGCCGCCGCAGATGATGCGGCCTCACGTCTATACAGCCGGCGGACACGGCGTCCATCATCAGGCCATGCTCAGCAGTCCCAATGAACAGGGCGTGGCTCTGTGGGTCTACAAGAACAAAAAACGGGCCGGCGCGACGACGGAAACGCTGGGTGATGCCAACTGCCTGTACATTCCCGTACGCTCCCAGGACAGTGTGTACAGCGTCATCGGCATTTCCGCTGCCGGCCGGCGCATTGAAGCCAGTGAAATCAACCTGGCTGAATCGATTACGACCGAAGGGGCGCTGGCCCTGGAAAAGGAACTGTATGACCGCAAGCGCCGTGAACTGTACGTTCACGCTCAGAATGAACAGCTGCGGGTCAACCTGCTCCGGTCCATTTCCCATGATCTGCGGACGCCGTTGACCAGCATTTCCGGCAATGCTGACGTGCTGCTGAATAATGATGAACAAATGACCCTGCAGCAGCGGCGGACAATGTATGAAAACATCTATGAAGACTCGATTTGGCTCATCAATCTGGTAGAAAATATTCTCTCTGTTACGCGCATTGAAAATGGGACCATGCAGCTCCAGCGACATATGGAATTACTGGATGATGTGGTCTGCGAAGCTCTCAAGCATGTCAAATCCCATAATAAGCATCATGAAATCCGCTTTGAAGAAACAGACGACATCCTCATGGTATATATTGATGCCCGGCTTATCGTGCAGGTCCTGGTCAACCTTATTGACAACGCCATCAAATATACGCCGGAAAACACGACTATTACCGTCCGGGCCCGCCGGAAGGGCGACTTTGTAGAAGTATCCGTTGCCGACGAAGGCAAGGGGATTGCCCTGCGGGATAAGCGGCATATCTTTGAAATGTTCTATACAGCTGGCACGAAAAGCGGTGACAGCCGCCGCGGTATGGGACTGGGCCTCAACCTGTGCCAGTCTATTATCCGCTCTCATGGCGGCGATATTAAAGTGCAGGACAATAAGCCTCATGGCACTATTTTTACATTTACGTTGCCTGTAAAGGAGATCGATCAGCATGACGAAACCAAACATTCTCATTGTTGAAGATGACGGCGCCATACGCAATTTGATTGCGTCGACGCTGAAGCTGCAGGAATATCCGTTTCATACGGCCCGGACGGGAAAACAGGCCCTCCTGGAAGCTGTGTCCCATCAGCCGGATATTGTCCTCCTGGATCTGGGACTGCCCGATATGGACGGCGTTTCCATTATCAAACAGATCCGTTCCTGGTCGGCCCTGCCGATTATCGTAATCAGCGCCCGCAGCGAAGACCGGGACAAGATCGACGCCCTTGATGCCGGTGCCGATGATTACATTACCAAGCCTTTTTCCGTAGAAGAGCTGCTGGCCCGTATCCGCGTCGTCGAACGGCGTCTCCAGTATGCCCGTCAGAACGGCGGCGCCCAGGAAGGACAGACCGTGTTTATTAACGGCGATTTGAAGATCGACTATGTCGCCGGCTGTGTCTACTGCGACAATAAGGAAATTCATCTTACGCCGATTGAATACAAGCTGCTGTGCCTGCTGGCCCGCAACGTAGGTAAAGTGCTGACGCACACCTATATTACCCGGGAAATCTGGGGCAATGCCTGGGAAAGCAACGTAGCGTCTCTGCGGGTATTCATGGCCACACTGCGCAAGAAAATCGAAAAAGACGCATCTAATCCAAAATATATTCAAACCCACATCGGCATAGGCTACCGAATGCTGCGAATAGAAGACTGACAGTCTCGGCTCCTTCACGAAAGCGAATGAAAATTCGCCGTGAAGGAGCCTTTTTGTATCTCTGGGCAGGGGACAGATTCTGGAAATTTTTCTTTATAACACATTAAACTGGCAGACCTATTCTTTACGATATTTTAATAACAGGGATGCTATACTATAGAAAAATTTCACGAGGTGACTGTAGTGTGTGATGGTATATGGACGATAGT
>NZ_CATWFF010000091.1 GCF_958350005.1 uncultured Megasphaera sp.
ACAGAGAACGAGGAAATGTCCTTGTTCTCTGTTTTTTTATGAAAAAGAAAAATTATCTTGTTTGGCATCTGCCGTTACTGCACATATTGCAGGTAGGCCTTCGTTTCCGGGCGGTGCGGGGCTGTAAAGAGCTGTTCCGTTGGACCAGATTCGATGATACGGCCGTCTTCCATGTACATTGTATCATCGGCAATGCGGCGGGCCTGAGATAAGTTGTGGGTTACGATGATGATGGTACAGTGTTGTTTCAGGGACAGGAGAATGTCTTCGATCTTCACCATATTTTTCATATCCAGGGAAGAGCACGGTTCATCCAGCAGGAGTACGTCGGGGGAAATTGCCAGGGCACGGGCGATGCATAGCCGCTGCTGCTGGCCCCCGGACAGGCGGGATGCGCTGCGGTTCAGGTCGCCGCCGATTTCGTCATATAAGCCGACATGGCGCAGGCAGTCTATGGCCCGCTGTGTTTGCTCAGTCGGAGTGCCCAGACGGTGATAAGCCAGGGCATAGGTCATATTTTTGCCAATAGAGAAGGGGAAGGGCTGCGGCTTCTGGCCAATGAGGCCTACGCGACGGCGCAGGGTCTGTGCCGGTATGGCGTATATGGACTGTCCATCCAGGGTAATATCGCCGCTGCATTGAACTCTTTTTCCCTCCAGACTGCAGTTCAGTGTTTTCAAGAGGGTCGTCTTGCCGCAGCCGGACATGCCTGTAATGGCTGTAATGGCGTGGCAGCGAATGGAGGCGGTCAAATCCGTTAAAATAGGCCTATCGTCAATGGTGACGGACACATGCGTAATAGACAGACAAGCATCAGACATGATTATCGATCCTTTCCCAGAAGATGACAGAACAGATTGATAGCCGTGAGCAGGATGACGAGGACAAAGGCCGAACCGTAGGCCATGGGCAAAGCATAGCCTTCGTTAGCCAGTACGTACAGGTGGTATGGCAGGGCCATGAAGGGATCGGTAATAGCCGGTACGTGGCCGTAATAGAGGACTGTGCCGGTAAACATGATTGGCGCCGTCGCTCCCATGGCATAGGCTGCTGCCAGGGCAATGGTCGTTGCCAGCTCCCGACGGCAGTCCGGCAGAATCATATGCCGCATCGTATAGCCTGGTGAAACACCCAGGTCCAGCGAGGCTGCCAGGATACCGGCAGGAAACTCACGCAGAAATTTTTCTGCCCGCAAGGTAATAAAGGGGACGATCATGACCGATAAGGTCAGGCCTGCAGACAGGACACTGCGGGGAAGGCCCAGGGTCATAATGAAGAAGCTGTAGCCAAAGAGGCCAAGGACGATGGACGGAATGCCGGACAGGGTCTGAATAAGGAAGTGTATGGCCGTGTAGATGGCATTTCGTTCCTGGTACAGCGTCAGGTATATGGCCAGCATAATCGATGCTGCACCGGCGCAGAGGGCAGCAATGGCTCCCGTAAACAGGGTACCTATAATAGCCGGAAAAATGCCGCCTTCTGTTCCCAGGGGCGTGCCCTTAGGGTAGGACAGGAGAAATTCCGCCGATAAGACTGGGGCACCTTTGTCAACGATATACAGGAAGACTGCCGCCAAGGTGAGCAGGACGATGAGGCCGCTGCCGCAGACCCAGCATTGCAGGAGACGTTGTTTCATTTAGCTTCCTCCTTTCGCATTCTGCGCGCTCCGACATATACGAGCAGATTGCAGAGCAGCAGTAGTACCAGCAGGGCCGCTGCTGCCGCGTATAAGGCGTAATAATGAGGACTGTCGTATTCGGCACTGCCCATTTCCAGGGCGATCAGGGCCGGAATGGTCTCGCCCTTGCCAAACAGGGTGGGCCAGACTTTGGCATTGCCTGTGACCATCATGACGGCCATGGTTTCGCCCATGGCCCGGGAGAAGGCCAGGATAATGCTGAGCAGAAACGCCGGTGCTGCCTGAGGCAGGAGAAGGTGCCAGAGCATATACCATTTGCTGACGCCCAGGTTCAGGGAGGCCTGGCTGTACTGCTGCTGCAGGCGTAAAATGGATTCACTGCAATTAGTCACGATAAACGGGATAATCATGAAGGCAAGCAAAAGAGCTCCGGCGAATATGCATTCGCCGGAGGCCATGTGAAAGGCAGATTCCATGTAGCTGACCAGAACCATGAGGCCTATAAACCCGAATACGACGGACGGAATGCCGGCAATCATATCGATGCACGGCAAAACGAGCGAGCGGATGCGGGGTGACAGGCAGAATATGGTAAATACAGCACAACCTGCACCAATGGGAAAGGCGACGATAAGGGCCAGAAGCGAAACGTACAGGCTGCCGGCCAGCATGGAGGCAATGCCGAAACGTCCTGGTTCCGTCAGGGGCTGCCAGTTTGAAGAGCTGAGAAAAGCCGCAAGGCTTGTATGCTGAAATACAAGTCGGCCTTCCCAGAACATGTAGGCCAGGACGAGCAGGAACAGACCGAGAGTCAAGGCCGATACAGCATAGACTGCAGCCTGCATTACCGTATCAGAACGATGCATGTAATATCATCTCCGCTCTTATTTCGTCGGAATGAATCCCATATCTTTGAGAATAGCAACGCCGGCATCAGACTGGAGGTACTGCATGAAGACCTTCTGTACCGCTGTCAGTTCGCCGCTGCCGACGATGATAAGGGGACGCTGAATTTTGTAGGATCCATCGAGAATGGTCTGTTCCGTTGCCAGGATACCGTCGACTTTCAGCGGCGTTACTTTACCGGCATTCTGTGCCGATACACCGTAGGAAGCATAGCCAATGGCGTTTTCATTTTCCATGATTTTGGCTACCAACGCGCCCATAGACGGAGCCTGAATAGCTGTTTCGACGACTGTGGCGTCGCCCATAATCTTTTTCTGGAATACTTCATGGGCACCGCCGCCGATGTCACGGGTGACGACGACAATTTCCGCATCAGGCAGAGACGGATCTACTTGCTTCCACGTCTTGTATTCACCGGAGAATATTTTTTTGATTTCTTCGCTGGTCAGATTGTCTTTGATCTTCGTAATGGGGTTATTGGGATTGACCGCAATGGTCAGGGCGTCAATGCCGACTTTGTATTCTTTGTATTGCGGAATCTTTTCTTTTTCACTGTCTTTTACTTCCCTGGCAACGAGACCGAAGTCTGCCTTTTTATCCATTACGGATTTTACACCGGCTCCGGAACCGCCTGGGGAGACGATGATTTCAATTTTTGCATCAGGAAGCGTACTGTCTGCCTTCTTCCACGTGCCGTATTGGTCTGTAAAGGCAGTGCCGGCTTTGGAGATAACCGGCGCCAGCGTAGAAGAGCCGTTGAAGGTTATTTGCGTTTTTACATCCTTTGCTGCCGTACTGTCATTCTTGTCTGTTGTGCCGCAGGCTGCAGTCAGCATCAAGGTGCAGGCCAGGACGGCAGCTGTTAGAATTCGTTTTCTGAACATATACATGTCCTCCTTTGTATGATAGTAGTATATGCTTACTATATCAATCATGAAATAAGGCGTCAATGGACAACACAACAGCAAATTGACAAATTATTGACTAAAAATTTACCAATTATTTACAATATATACCAAAATAAAAAAAGATACCGTTTACTGTGAACTGATCCCCAATTGGCAGATCTATCATCTAACGTTTGGGGTCAGCTTAAGTAACGGTATCTTTTACATAAATCTATTATTTTTCCGCATTCAGCGTACTGTTGATGCGCACGCCTTTCAGAAACGGTATGGCCGGTTTGGCTGCTGTGTTTACGGTTTCGCGGATGCCTTCGAAGGTCGTCGTCAGCATGAGTTTCAGGCGGTTCGTCTGATTGACGGAGCTGGCGCTGGGATCGTAGTCGATGGCGACAATGTTCGTATCCGGGAAGGCTGCTTTTAAGGTCTTAATCATGCCTTTGCCCGTAACGTGGTTGGGCAGGCAGGCCCAGGGCTGCAGGCAGACGATGTTTTTCGCACCTCGTTTAATCAGGTCGATCATATCGCCAGTGAGGAACCAGCCTTCGCCGGCAACGTGTCCAAGGGATAAGTATTCTTTCGCTTCATCGGCAATGTCGTAAATCGACGTGATCGGATCGAAGTGGCGGCTCTTGGCAACAGCTTCGCTGTAAGGCTTGCGGTACCATTCCAGGAGCTTAACCAGGGACTTGCTGGCCAGAGATGACAGGAGTGATCCGGACAGGTATTTCCGGCGGAACTGGGCATCGAGGAAGCCGTACATGAAGAAATCTGCCAGGCCTGATACGATGATTTCACCGCCTTCGTCTTCGATCATGCGGACGATGTGGTTGTTGGCAATGGGATGGAATTTGACGTAAATTTCACCGACCAGACCGATGCGGGGCTTCTTTTCCTCGCTCATGTCGATGTTGTCAAACTCGGTAATCATGGTGCGAATATTTTTCTTAAAGGTGCCGACATCGGCTTTCAGCAAATCGTAGGCGAATTTATCCTGCCATTTTTTAAACAGTTTTTCCGCCGTACCTTTGACCTTTTCATAAGGCCGCGTGCGATACAGTACCTGCTGGAGGGCATCGCCGTAGATCATGGCCATGACCAGACGGTGCCAGAAGCCGATATGGGGCTGGAAGCCAGGCTGCTTGTTGAGACCTTTCGTCGTCAGGGACAGAATGGATACGTCAGGCATATTGGCATCGGCCAGAGCCTTGCGGATCATGCCGATATAGTTGGTTGCCCGGCAGCAGCCGCCAGTCTGGGAAATAATGACTGACGTGTGCTTCAGATCATAGTTACCCGATTTCAGAGCCGTAATAATCTGGCCTAAAGACATGATAGCCGGATAGCAGGCGTCGTTGTGCACGTAAGCCAGGCCAGTGTCGATGGCTTTCTGTCCCTGATGGGGCAGAATTTCCAGATGATAGCCTTCGTGGGCAAAGGCGGCTTTGAACATGGGGAAATGGATCGGCGTCATAGACGGTGCCAAAATGACATTGGTCTTCTTGTCTTCTTTGGTGAAAATCGCCTTGTGATACGAATAGGGATGATCTGGAATAGCCTGCTTCTGCCGATGATTCATGACGAACAGGAGCGAGCGGAGACGGATGCGGATGGCACCGAGATTGGAACCTTCGTCGATTTTCAGGAGAGTGTGGATTTTATGACCCTGCGCCAGGATTTCCTGTACCTGATCGGCGACGATGGCATCGAGGCCGCAGCCGAATGAATTAAGTTCTACCAATTCCAGATTAGGATGGTCGACGATATACTGCGCTGCCCGATAGAGACGGGAGTGATAAGACCACTGGTCGACGACGCGCAGGTCTCCTGGCATATCGCCCATGGCAGCGACGCCGTCTTCACTGAGAACAGCCAGTCCCAGGCTGTTGATGAGTTCGGGAATGCCGTGGTTGATTTCCGGATCAATGTGGTAAGGCCGGCCGCAGAGGACGATAGCCCGTTCGCCTGTTTTTTCCAGGTGTTCCAGTGTTTTTCTCGTCAGATCGCGGTATGTCTGCTTATACGATTCTTCTTCGTCCCACGCTGCCAATGCTGCTTCTTTGACGGCATGCTTGTCGACGTTCCAGGCCCGCAGTTCTTCCTGCAGGCGCGGAACAATGCGCTTCTTGTCGTGCAGCGGCAGGAACGGGCACAGGTAGAGCGTATTCGTATCGGAAAGCCGTTCGATCATATTGTGGCGAATAACTTCAGGATAGCTCATGACCATGGGGCAGTTAAAGGTGTTGTCCTTGCTGCCTTCTGCAGGTCCGTTCTGGATGCAGGGATAGAAAATGCGGTCTACACCCTTTTCCAGCAGGTTTTCAATGTGCCCGTGAACGAGCTTGGCCGGATAGCAGGCCGAGTCAGACGGCACCGTGTCCATGGCTTTTTCAAACAGCTCTTTGGAGGACGGGTCTGATAGGACGACGGTGTAGCCGAGATGGGTGAAGAAGGTAAACCAGAAAGGATAGTCTTCGTACATGTTGAGAACCCGGGGAATGCCGACAGTGCCCCTCGGCCCCTGTTCGAGCGGCTTATAGCGGTTAAACAGGAGATTGTATTTCGTCTTGTACAAATTGGGCAGCGCTTTTTTCCGTCCTGTCGTCGAGCCGGCCGCACCCCGTTCGCAGCGGTTGCCTGTAATGAAAGAGCGGCCGTCGTTGAAGGTATTGACCGTCAGGAGGCAGTTATTGGTGCATTTGCCGCAGTGGCGAATGGATGTGGTTACGGATAACTGAGACAGTTCAGCCGGACGGAGCAGTGCTGACGGCGTCTGGTCGGCGTGGTAGGCATTGCGGCACAACAGGCCCATGCCAAAGGCACCCATGAGCCCGGCAATAGCCGGCCGGATAACCTGACGGCCCAGCAGCTTTTCGAAGGCCCGCAGTACGGCGTCATTGTAAAAGGTACCGCCCTGAACGACAATGTGTTTGCCCAGTTTTTCCGGGTCTTTTACTTTTATTACTTTATACATTGCGTTTTTGATGACCGAATAGGACAATCCTGCCGATATGTCGGCCATGGTTGCCCCTTCTTTCTGGGCCTGCTTTACTTTGGAATTCATGAAGACTGTGCAGCGGGAACCCAGGTCGATAGGACTTTTGGCCAGAAGGGCTGCTTTGGAAAATTCTTCAATGGAAAGATTCAGCGACTTGGCAAAGGTATCCAGGAAGGAGCCGCAGCCGGAAGAGCAGGCTTCGTTGAGGAGAATGTCTTCGATGTGACCGTCTTTCAGGCGGCTGCATTTCATGTCCTGTCCGCCAATGTCGAGGATAAAGTCTACATCCGGGCAAAAATGGGCAGCTGCCTGGTAATGAGCGATCGTTTCGACTTCGCCCAGATCCAGGTGGAGTGCTTCTTTAAGCAGTGCTTCGCCGTAGCCCGTAATGCCGGCTTTGGCAATGAATGCGTCTTTGGGAAGCTGGCTGTATACGTCTTCAATGATCTGCTGTGCTGCTTTCAGCGGACTGCCTTCATTGTTTTGATAGTGTTCGTATAAGATTTTATTGTCGTCACTGAGCAGGACTGCTTTAATCGTCGTCGATCCGGCATCCATTCCCAGATAGGCCGGGCCGCTGTACGAGACCAGGTCGCCGTAGGGCACTGTATGCCGGGCATGGCGGGCCTGGAACTGGCGCAGTTCTTCTTCTGAAGTGAACAGCGGTTCCATGCGGTCTGATTTGGCCAGTGACGTTTCATCGACATTCTTCAGCTGACCCATGAGATTCATAAAGGACAAGGGCTTATTGTCGAAACTGCCGAGGGCTGCGCCAATAGCGACGTAGACCTGTGCGTTTTCCGGGGCAATGACCTGATCTTCGCCGAGATGGAGAGTCTTGGCAAACTGGCGGCGCAGCTGCGGCAAATAGGTCAGCGGGCCGCCGAGAAAGCAGACTGTGCCTTTAATGGGACGGCCGCAGGCCAGTCCCGTAATGGTCTGAAAGACGATGGACTGGAATACGGAAGCAGCCACGTTTTCCTTGCTGGCTCCTTCATTGAGGAGGGCCTGAATATCCGTTTTAGCGAAGACCCCGCAGCGGGCAGCAATGGGATACAGCGTATCAGATTGTTCCGCTAGCTCGTTCAGGCCGCTGGCATCGGTATGGAGCAATGTAGCCATCTGATCGATAAAGGCACCGGTGCCGCCGGCGCAGTTGCCGTTCATGCGGTGTTCGTTGCCGCCGGTCAGATAGGTGATTTTGGCATCTTCACCGCCGAGCTCGATAATGACATCGGCCTGGGGATAGTACGTGCGGACTGCTTTGGTGCCGGCAATGACTTCCTGCACGAAGGTCACTCCTAAATATTCAGCCAGGGCAATGCCGCCTGATCCGGTAATGGCCAGGGTAATCTGCCGGTTGCCAAATACTTCATAGGCATTTTGGAGCAAATCCCATACTTTTTGGCGTATATCCGTATAATGACGGACATAGCATGCGTGAAGGCATTGTCTGGCGTCATTCAGGACGGCAATTTTTACTGTCGTCGAGCCAATATCAATGCCAATATGTAATATATCTTCTTTCATACGTATCACCTTATCGGCTGTAAAGCCGATCTTTCTGTATATAGTAAGGCATCAGGGGCGACATAGTCGGCACCTGAAAATATTCTACACTATATTGTACCATATGGAAGCAAAACTGTAAGGGTTTGACAAGAAATTTTGTTAATACGGAATAAAAATTAATTGCTTCACTATATGACTGTCAAAGAGTTTCTGTACTTCTTTTGCTGCGCCATCTATGATACAATAAAATATAACATAAT
>NZ_CATWFF010000092.1 GCF_958350005.1 uncultured Megasphaera sp.
GTATTTAGATTGGAGGAATTATTATGGGAGAAAAAAAAGGAAATAGAACCATAGCCATAGGGCTCATGTTGTTCGCCTTGTTTTTCGGTGCCGGCAACTTGATTTTCCCAGCTTCGATGGGGCAGAATGCCGGTGAAAATGTATGGTGGGCCGTATTGGGCTTCGTCATTACCGGCGTAGGCCTGCCGCTGGCAGGTGTCCTGGCAATGGGATATTCGGGATGCAAAAACCTGCAGGAATTATCCAGCCGCGTACATCCGGCATTTGGGCTGTTTTTTACGGTCATATCCTATTTGACTATTGGACCCTGTTTCGCTACGCCGCGAACAGGCAGTGTTTCCTATGAAATCGCCGTTCGGCCCTTCTTTGCTGACGGCGGCAGTGACATGGTCATGACTGTCTTTCTCGTCGTATTCTTTGTCGTGTCCTACTGGCTTTCGGCAACGCCGTCCAAGTTAGTCGACCGTATTGGCAAGATCCTGACGCCGACCTTGCTGGTCGTCATTTTGCTGCTCATTGTAAAATCCTTTATTACGCCTCTGGGAGCGCCTGTAGCGCCGACGGAAGTATATGCTACAGCATCGGCTGCAGCTGTACAGGGATTTATTGACGGCTACGGAACGATGGATGCCATTGCATCGCTGGTCTTTGCTATCCTGGTTATTGAATTCGTCATGGAAGACGGCGCAACAACGCCTAGGGAAATTACGAATGAAGTCTTTCGTGCCGGCCTCATTGCCGTAGGCTGCCTGGCTTTTGTATATATTTTCATTGCAAAAATCGGGGCAGACAGCGTTGTGGCCTTTGGTATTCAGGAAACGGGAGCACCGGTCCTGACGAAGAGCGCCATGATTTTGTTCGGCAATATAGGGGCTGTCATCCTGGCAGTTATCGTCCTGCTGGCCTGCCTTTCCACCAGTATTGGCCTGATTACTTCGTGTGCTACCTATTTCCATGTCCTCGTCGGCGGCGTAGGCTATAAAACGTGGGTCGCCATTTTCTCGGCTTTCTCCTTTGGTGTCGCCATGTTTGGCTTAAAGACGATTATCGTCGCAGCCATTCCGGTGCTGATGTTCATTTATCCCCTGGTCGTCGTATTATGTATCCTTACATTCCTGCACAACCTGTTCGGCGGACGGCAGTGTGTCTACGCCTGGACCATGGGCATGACGCTGCTGACGGCCCTTGTAAATGGCACGCAGACTGCCAAAATCTCTCTGGGAGGGATTGATACGTTCTTCAATACGATGGTTCCGTTCCACACCATCGGCATGGGCTGGATCTGCTTTGCCGTCGTAGGCTTCGTCATCGGCCTGATCTGGAAAAGTGCAGTCAAGCCGTCTGATCCGGCAGATGTTTCATCTGCGTCTGTGGAATAACTGGTTCGTCAGGTACTCCGCTTTCTGCCTCATCAGTCAGGAGCGGAGTATTTGAAACCGCGCAAAGGGGGTATACCGATGAATAGTCTGTTACGCCGCAAGTCTTTTGAAGACTTAATGGAAAATACGCAAGAGAAAAAACTGACTAAAGCGCTGGGCGCTTTTGATATTACGCTCATGGGTCTGGGCATTATTATCGGTACGGGCATTTTCGTACTGACTGGCATTGGGGCCGCCAAATACGCTGGTCCCGGACTTATGCTGTCCTTTGTGCTGGCTGCCGTAACGTGTGCCTTCGTCTGCCTGGCCTATTCAGAACTGGCTTCCTTCCTGCCTGTATCCGGCAGTTCCTATACCTATGCCTACGCTTCACTGGGCGAAATATTCGGCTGGTGGGTAGGGTGGAGCCTTATTCTGGAATACTCTGTCGGTGCCAGTGCCGTCGCCGGCGGCTGGTCTGCCTATTTAGTCGGCATCCTCCATGCCTGCGGCATTGATTTGCCAAAAGCCCTGACAGCTGTACCGGCTGATGGGGGCATTATCAATCTGCCGGCTGTCATTATCGTACTGCTGGCAACGGCTCTGCTCGTCGTCGGCGTACGGGAAAGTGCCAAAGTAAACCGTATTCTCGTATTCATCAAAGTAGGCACGATTTTCCTGTTTCTCTTTTTAGCGGCTCCCCATATTGAACCGATAAACTGGGAACCCTTCCTTCCGTACGGATATGCCGGCGTTGCTGCCGGAACGGCAGTTCTGTTCTTTTCATACCTTGGCTTTGACGCCCTGTCTACAGCTGCGGAAGAAACAAAGAATCCTACCCGCGATATGCCTATTGGCATTATTGCCGCCCTGGCGATCTGCACGATTCTGTATATTGCCGTCTGCGCCGCCATGACTGGCGTCGTGCCGTACACGATGCTGGATACGGCTGCTCCGGCATCCTACGTTCTGGAGTACATTGGCATGCATCTGGGATCGGCCATCGTCGGTACTGGTGCGCTGTGCGGCCTGTCGACAGTGGTGCTGAACATGCTCTTTGCCCAGAGCCGCGCCCTCTATTCCATGAGCCGCGACGGGTTAATGCCTATGGGACTGTATAAAGTGCATCCCAAATTCCACACACCTTATATGATTCAGATTATTGTCGGCCTCCTCGTTGCCTGCATTACAGGCTTTACGCCGATTCACATTGTAGCCGAAACGTGCAGTGCCGGTACGATCTTTGCCTTCCTGTGCTCCTGCATCGGCATTTTGGTTCTGCGCCGCATCTATCCGGACAAGCCGCGGGGATTTAAATGCCCTGCCGTTCATGTTATTGC
Source organism: uncultured Megasphaera sp. (assembly GCF_958350005.1). Classification (GTDB taxonomy): domain Bacteria; phylum Bacillota; class Negativicutes; order Veillonellales; family Megasphaeraceae; genus Megasphaera. The sequence continues at coordinate 2,699 of NZ_CATWFF010000092.1, forward strand.
GCCCTTAGGCTTTATCTTCTGCGCCTTTGTCTTCTCTCAGCTGTCGTCTCATACGCTGCTGCTGTTCGTCGGCTGGTCCGTCATTGGCCTGCTGATTTACCTGGCTTATGGCCGGAAGCACAGTACCATGAATACATAAGACAGGCTGCTCCTGTATCCCGGGATAAGCCCGGCTATGGCATAGCTGTTTTCAGGCCCTGTTGTCTGGTCCATTCGATCTGGATAACAGGGCCTGATTTTTTCCATTTTGTTTCACCACAGAGGATAATGGACGTATTTTCCCTATAATTCTGACCTGTGAATCTGGTACGTCCGTTAGATTTGTGTTAAAATGAAGTATCATATACATATATAAGGGGAGAATCATTGATGGATAAGGAAATTACCAAAAATTTCATTGAAAATTTGATTGATGAAGATAACGAATCCAATAGATATGGAAAGCGTGTACATACCCGATTTCCACCGGAACCAAACGGCTATTTGCATATTGGTCATGCCAAGTCCATTTGCCTTAATTTTGGAATTGCCAAAAAGTATGGCGGCCTGACGAATCTGCGCTTTGACGATACGAATCCTTCCAAGGAAAATGTAGAATATGTAGATTCTATTAAAGAAGATGTCAAATGGCTGGGCTTTACGTGGGATGACCGCATGTTCTACGCATCCAATTATTTTGACACCTTATATAACTATGCCGTAAAACTGATTACTCTGGGAAAAGCCTATGTCGATGATCTGTCAGGCGACGAAATCCGTGAATACCGCGGCACCTTCAACACGCCAGGGAAGGAAAGCCCGTACCGCAATCGCAGTGTAGACGAAAATCTGCGGCTCTTTGCCGACATGAAAGCCGGCAAGTACGGTGACGGCGAAAAAGTACTGCGCGCCAAAATTGACATGGCCAGTCCGAACCTGAATATGCGGGATCCTGTTCTGTACCGTATTGTTCATGCGCCCCATCACCGTACGGGCACGAAATGGTGCATTTACCCTATGTATGACTTTGCCCATCCCGTATCGGATGCGATCGAACGGATTACGCACTCCATTTGTACGCTTGAATTTGAAGACCATCGTCCCCTGTACAACTGGGTACTGGAAGAATGGGATGATCCGGAAGGACAGAAACCGCGGCAGATTGAATTTGCCCGCCTGAACGTTACCAACATGATTACGAGCAAGCGAAAACTGCGCACTCTCGTGGAAAAAGGGATTGTCAGCGGCTGGGATGACCCGCGGATGCCGACGATTTCCGGTATTCGCCGCCGCGGATATACGCCGGAATCGATTCGTGACTTCTGCGAACGCATTGGCGTGGCAAAAGCGGACAGTGTCGTCGATATTTCCCTTCTTGAATACTGCATCCGTGAAGACCTCAAGATGAAGGCTCCCCGTCTCATGACCGTCATCGATCCGCTGAAAGTCGTTATTACCAATTATCCCGACGGCCAGACCGAAACGATGACAGCAGAAAACAATCAGGAAAATGAAGCCCTGGGCACGCGGGAAGTTACGTTCAGCAAGACCATTTACATTGAAAAGAACGATTTCATGGAACATCCGGTCAAGAAGTTCTTCCGTCTGGCACCGGGCAAAGAAGTGCGCCTGAAATACGGCTATATTATTAAATGCGAAGATGTCATCAAAGATGAAGACGGCAATATTGTCGAACTTCACTGCACCTACGATCCGGAAAGCAAGAGCGGCAGCGGTGCCAATGCCAACCGCAAGGTAAAGGGGACGCTGCACTGGGTCAATGCTGCCGATGCTGTCGACGTGGAAACGCGGGTCTACGAGTATCTCCTGAAATCTGCAGACACAGAGGAAGAAGAAACGGACAGCAAGGATTTTCTTTCCCAGATCAATCCGAACAGCCTGACTGTGTTCCACAGCAAAGGCGAAGCCTGCCTGGCCAACTATCAGCCTGGCGATAAATTCCAGTTCCTCCGTCAGGGATACTTTGTCATTGATCCGGATTCGGCCACAGCCGGCCATCTGGTAGTCAACCGCATTGTCGGCCTCCGTGATACATGGGCAAAAATGCAGAAAAATAAAGGCTAAATACGCTGTGAGTTAACAGTACAGGGCTGGTTTTTTCATGAAAGATTAAAATCTCATGAAAAAACCGGCCCTTATTCGTATTTGTATTGCAGGCCTACGTAGAACAGGGTATAATATTTTTGACAGATGCCGAGGGGGGAGAAAGGGTTATGCGAACGTTTGGTACGGAAAGTGCATTGCTGTGCATATTATGCATATTGGCCGGCAGCCTGATTGGCGGCATGCTGGGGGATACCCTGGGCAGTGCACAGCTGGGGGCGTTGGGGCCCGTGCTTTCTCAGCACCATGAGATCTTCAATGTACAGCACATGGAAGTGAATATATATATTGTACAGCTGACATTCAGCCTGCGGTTTGCACCGAATGTCCTGAGTATTATTGGCATGCTGATTGCCCTGTTTTTATATCGCCGTATACGTTGAGGAGGTTTTATTTGTGTTGATTCTAGCTTCTGGTTCGCCGCGCCGCCGGGAACTGCTGACGCAGATGGGAATTGCTTATATGGTAAATCCCAGTAATTATCGGGAAGAGTCGCCTAAAAAGAAGGAACCGGAAAAGTTTGTACAGCTTCAGGCCGTCGGCAAGGCCTGCGATGTAGCCGCCAAATATCCGGGACAGTGGGTATTGGGGGCCGATACGATCGTCGTTGCTGACAAAACGATACTGGGAAAGCCGCACAGCAAAAAAGAGGCCTCCGCCATGCTCCATGCCCTGTCTGATACGAAACACTCTGTTCTTACCGGCGTCGCCCTGGTTCGGGATTCAGAAATCCATACGAAAGTCGTGGAAACGAAAGTGTGGTTCCGCCGTCTCAGTGACAGTGAAATTGACAGCTACATAGAAAGCGGCGAACCGATGGATAAGGCCGGCGCCTATGGCATTCAGGGACATGCGGCTTCCTTTGTCGACAAGATTAATGGGTCCTATACGAATGTCGTAGGACTTCCGCTGTCTCAGGTATGTAAAATGCTTCGCAAAGCCAAGGTGGATATATGACAGGATCGTTCCAGCAGCTGGCTCAATGTGAAAAGCCGCGGGAAAAATTTCTGCACCATGGCCCGGCAGCCGTTACGGATCAGGATTTGCTGGCCATTTTGCTGCGTACTGGCATTAAAGGCCATTCCGTAATGGATGTAGCCCGTTCCATGCTTCGGTCTCTTCCAGGGGAGAATCTGTATTATCTCAGTGAAGCGAATGTTGCGGACCTGCAGTCTATTCGCGGCGTCGGTGCTGACAAGGCCGTGACGATCTGCGCTGCTGCCGAGTTGGGACGGCGTATTTCCCGGCAGCGGGCCAAGCAGACGGCTCCCGATTTCAGTACGCCTGGCGCCATCGCGGCCTATGTGATGGAAGACATGCGCTTTTTACATCAGGAGCAGTTTTCGGCTATCTATTTATCGACGAAAAACAAGCTCATTGCCGTCAAATCGCTGACTGTCGGCACGATCAATGCCAGCCTGGCGAAGGCGCGGGAAGTATTTCGCTGGGCCCTGCAGTACAATGCAGCAGCAGTCGTCCTTCTTCACAATCATCCGTCCGGAGATCCGGAGCCCAGCCATGATGATATTGTTGTAACCGAACGAATCGTGCAGGCCGGCCACATTATGGAAATTCCCGTACTGGATCATATCATTATTGGCGACGGAACGTACGTCAGCCTTTGTGAACGGGGATATGTATGATTCGGTATACGTAAAAAACAGCGTTTCTTCACCTTTATGTGTCGTGAAGAAACGCTGTTTTTTTTGTGAAAACCTTATGTCCGTTCTAGAAGAACCGGCCAATGAAGGGCATTTTTGCGGCATCTTCCCGGGTAACGCCGCCAGTAAGAGCCATGCAGCCGATATACAGGGCTGATCCGAGAATACAGGTCAGGAACAGGCTGAGGAACAAGCTGATATGGTCGTGCAGAAATGGATATACCAGGTACATAACAACGCCCATAATAGCTGCAGCAGCCACATTTTTTATGACAATCCGCAAATCGATAATATATCCTGTGTGGCGGTAAATAAAGAACAGATTCAAGGCGGCAGCAACGCCAATGTCTACAACCGTGGCGTAGGCAGCCCCCGTAATTCCCAGGACAGGAATGGCAACGAGGAACCAGTTGCAGGCGACTTTAAAGGCACAGGCAATGGCCATATTGATGACCGGAATTTTCGTTTTTTTCAGGCCCTGGAGAATAGCCGTCGTAATCTGATGGATGCCGAGAAAACAGATGGCAATGGCAACGGACCGGGTCGCATCGGTGGCAGCCGGGGCATTGTAAATAAAGGTGACTACTGGCTGGGCCATGACATACAGCATGACACTGAAGGGAATCGTTACGAGCAGGGCAATGCGCATAGCCCCTGCTGTACGGTTGTAGATTTCTTTCGTTTCCCCCAAGGTAAAACTGTGACTGATTGCCGGGACGAGGCTCATGGCCATGGCAGCAGTCAGAATGGTTGCCAAGTTGATGAGCGGTATGGACATGCCGGTCAGATAGCCGAACAGTTCCGTTGCCTGTGCCGTCGCATAGCCGGCAACTTCCAGGCGGCGGGGCACAATGAGCAGATCCAGATTGGACACGACAGGAAGCATGATTGTCGATAAGGAAATGGGAATGGCCAGGATGACGAGGCGCTTCAGTACATGACCAATCGGTTCCGGCGGGAAGTAGGCCTCACTGACAGGGAGGGACTTCTTCAGGCGATAGTAAAAATAAATCAGCACCAGCCAGGCAGCCAGGCCGCCGGCACCGGCACCGAGACTGGCACCGCCGGCGGCATAATCCAGACCGTACGGCAGCAGCAGGGCTGCAAATCCCAGCATGACGACAACGCGTACGAGCTGTTCCACGATCTGAGAAATCGCCGTCGGCGTCATTTGCTGCCATCCCTGCAGATATCCGCGGTACCCGGCAATGACGGTCGTAAAGAAGATAGCCGGCGCCAGGGCAATTAAGGAATAATAAGCCCGGCTTTCGCGGATAATCTGTTCGTCAATCAGGAAGGTAGCGCCAAAATAGACGAGCAGACTGAGCACAAAGGCAGTGATGCACAGCATGGTCAGGGAAATGTGAAAAATTCGCTGTGCCCCCATGTAGTCCGATTTGGCTACTTTTTCTGCCGTAACAATAGAAATAGCAATAGGCAGGCCAGCTGTAGAAATATCCAGTGCCAGCAGGTAAATAGGGAAGGCCATCTGGTAAATACCGATGCCTTCACCGCCGAGGATACGGGATAAAATAATCCAGTTCACACTGCCAATGGCTTTGACTACGAATCCGGACAGTGTCAGGATAAGTGTTCCAGAAATAAACTTGTTTGCCATAACGACCTCTTTTACATATAACGTTACTATAGAAATATTTTACAGTTACAAACAATTAATTTTAGCATATTTGGTGCATAGT
>NZ_CATWFF010000093.1 GCF_958350005.1 uncultured Megasphaera sp.
TTTATATACAATATGTGTATTATACTGCTCAGCATCGCGAAATGCAAGTCACTTGCATTTGACAAGCTTTATAATTCGTGCTATGATAACAACCGCATTGCAGATGCAATTCGTTTGCATTATTTTTAGAAATCTAGGAGGATGAGTTACATGAAAAAAATAGTCGCTCTATTCGCAGCGGCAGTATTGTCGCTTACCTTGCTTTCTGCCTGCGGCAGTCCTGCACAGCAGCAGTCCGGAGCAGAAAAATCTGGAACAGAAAAAGTCAAAGTAGCCGTTTCCTTTAATGCCATGAAAGAATTCGTACAAGCTGTCGGCAAAGATAAAGTCGACATTGTTTCCGTAATTCCCGACGGCACGGAACCTCATGATTTTCAGCCGACCCCAAAAGATATGAAATCGCTTCATGATGCCAAGTTATTCGTATACAACGGGTTTGGCATGGAACCATGGGCCCAGGAGGCCATAAAGGCTGCGGACAATTCCAAACTTACCGTTGTGGAAGCCACAAAAGGCATTGAACCGATTGCTCTGACCGATCCTGATGAAATCAAAGAACACGGCGCCAATGATCCTCACACATGGCTCAGCCTGGTCAACGCACAGGCAGAAGTAAAAAATATTGCTGATGGCCTGGCTAAAGCCGACCCCAAGAATGCCGATTTCTATCAGAAAAATGCAACCGAATACAATGGTCAGCTGCAGAAACTGTTAGACGAATATAAAGGAAAATTCCAGAATGCACCGCGCAAAGACCTCGTAACAGGCCACGCTGCCTTCGCGTATTTATGCCGTGACTTTGGTCTGACTCAAAACAGCGTGGAAGACGTCTTTGCCAGCGGTGAACCGAGTGCACAGCGCCTGGCAGAACTGGTAAGCTACTGCAAAGAACATCAGGTAAAAACGGTATTTGTAGAAGAAGCAGTCAGCCCTAAAACATCGGAAACCCTGGCCAAAGAAGTAGGTGCCAAGACACAGGTCATCCATACGATGGAAGGCAGCGAAGGAACGAAAACCTATTTGGACCGCATGAAGGAAAATCTGGAAGAAATCTATGCGGCTATGCAATAAAAAGGAATATGCCCTATGACTCGCCGTGAATTTTTCAAGCTGTCCCTCGCTTCTCTCACTGCGTGGTCCCTGCTGCCCGTACTGCCAGTTCTAGGTGCTGACCGTACGGGCAGCGCTGTCATTCGGCCACCGATAGAGGGAACGCCCCTTCATTTTACAGAAGCGCTGGAACCGCGAAAATTAACAAATCTCCTGATCGTTCACCACGTTGGCGGTACGAACCGGGATGTAACAGCTGCCGACATTCACCAGTGGCATTTACAGAATGGCTGGGCCGGCATTGGCTATCACTACGTCATTCATAAAGACGGCACCATCGAACAGGGGCGGCCGGAACACACAGTAGGTGCTCACTGCTATGGATATAATCAGACCTCTGTCGGCATCGTCTCTGTCGGCGATTTTGAAACGTATGAACCTACAAAACAACAGCTGTCCAGTGTCATTCACCTGCTGTCCTACTTATGCTGGCGGTACCATATACAGCCTAGCTCTTCCACCATTGTCGGCCACCGCGATCTGAATGAAACAGCCTGTCCAGGCCGAAATTACTATGCCCACCTGCCGTGGCTGCGAAAGCAGGTAGCAGCCAGAGTAAAAAACATAGAAAACTAAAAAGAGGGATGTCCCCGCAAAGGAGATATCCCTCTTTTTAGTTTTCTATACAGTTAATGACCGGACGTAACCTGACTGTCTGCTACGCTTTCAGTCTGATTCTTTTCAGCTGCCAAATGGGCATAATATTTCTTTGTTTCTGCTACGACGACGCCGCTCAGTCCAATAAGAGCTACCAGGTTTGGAATAGCCATGAGACCGTTGACGATATCGGCCAGAATCCAGATGACGTTTAATTTAATGAAGGCTCCGCAGGCAACAAGGACAATAAAGATAATGCGATACGGCATAATGCCCTTGACACCGACCAGATATTCTACGCACCGTTCGCCGTAATAGTTCCAGCCGAGAATCGTCGTGAAGGCGAATAAGGTCAGGCCAACGCACAGAATAACGCTTCCCCAGCCGGGATAAGCCTGCAAAAAGGCAGCATTCGTAAGAGCTGCGCCATTGAGATCGCCGGTCCACAAGCCGCTGACGACGAGAACCAGGCCGGTCATGGTGCAGATGATGATCGTATCAATAAACGTACCGGTCATGGAAATAAGCCCCTGTTCAGCCGGCCATTTCGTCTTGGCTGCTGCAGCCACAATAGGTGCACTGCCCAGGCCTGATTCATTGGAGAATACGCCGCGGGCAACGCCGTTACGCATGGCCATCAGCACTGTGGCGCCGAGGAAACCGCCGGCAGCAGCTGTCGGTGTGAAGGCGCAGACAATAATCTGTTCAATTGCCGCCGGAATGCGGTCATAGAAAGTAATCAAAAATCCCAGAGAAGAAATGACATAAATAATAGCCATAGCCGGAACGATCTTAGAAGCAACGCGGGAAATCGATTTCAGTCCGCCAATGGTAACAGCTGCTACGACAATGGTCAGAACAACTGCCGTATATTCGACAGGAACATTGGCAGTCAACCGGGTAATTTCAACAATGGAGTTTACCTGTGCAAATGTACCGATGCCAAAAAAGGCAACCAACACGCCAAAGAAAGCAAAGAGCACAGCCAAAGGCTTGTATTTCTTGCCAAGGCCGTTTTCAATATAATACATAGGACCGCCGGAAATGTCGCCGTTCTTATCTACTGTCCGATATTTTACGGCCAGGCAGCCTTCGGCATATTTCGTCGCCATGCCGACAAAAGCAGCCATCCACATCCAGAAAATAGCCCCAGGACCGCCGGCATGCACAGCCGTTGCTACGCCGACAATATTACCGGTCCCGACAGTAGCTGCCAGGGCCGTACATAAGGCCTTAAAGCTGTCCACATCGCCTTCGCCCTGATTTTTGGCCGTAAAAATCAGCTTCATTGCCAGCGGCAGCCGACTTACCTGAAGCAGGCGCAGCCGGACGGTCAGCATAATGCCGGTCCCGATGAGCAGGATAAGCAGCGGCGGCCCCCAAACAAAACTGTCAATTTGATTCAGCAATTCTTCCATCCTACATAACCCCTTTTACCTTTGTCTAATAGATGATACATACAATAAATACAAAAAAACCTGTCTTCACATTACTCTGAAGACAGGTCAGAACATAGCAAAAAAAGAAGAACTGCTATCCTCTGTCCTTTTGCCTGAGAGATTAGAAAGCAATACAGCTGTGCTTCCTTGCACCTTCGGCGCCCTTGCCGGGACTCTCCAGAGTCGTGTCTGCACACGGTCCCGTCCATTTCGGACGCCTGAGAGTTTGACTCCGTCGGCAGGCCCTGAGGCCTTCTCCCGTGTGCTTCATCCACGTCATATGCGATTGATTGAAATTATACTCCAAGTTGCAGGAATTTGCAAGCCCCTTTCTTACAAAAATGTAATGACAATGGACATTTTCCGTATGTCTTCTGCGCAATATTATAAATCCGTTATGATACCATAAATGACAAAGGAAAATGGACCTTGACGAAAAGGAAAAATACCCGTATAGTAAGTATTGCGTGAATTGTTAACTAGTTAATCAACAGCGAATGCATACCTGTTGTTCAAAAGGGGCGAAATCATGTCAAAAAAATCATTATGGACTATGCCGTTTATTGCCATTATCATTGCAAACGGCCTATTATTCGGCAGTTTTCACAGTCTGCTGCCAACGCTGCCAATGTACGTTGCGTCCCTCGGTGCATCTGGTACAGAAATCGGGCTTATTTCCGGCATCTTCGGTATTTCTGCCATTTTTATCCGTTTTTTCACCGATGATTTTGTCCGTCTTCTCGGCAAAAAGAACTGCCTGTATATCGGCATTTTCCTGACCTTGGCCGCAACCATGAGCTACGCCTTTCTCACCTCTGTTCCCATGTTGATGACGGCCCGCATCATTCAGGGCCTTGGATTCGGCCTGGGGACAACCTTTGCAGCCGCCTTGGCTGTCGATATTATTCCACCGTCACGGCGCGGCGAAGGGGTTGGATATTTTGGCCTGGGAAATACGATCTCCATGGGAATTGCGCCGGCTTTAGGCGTCGCCTTGTTAACGGATATGGGACCTGTAGGCCTGTTTGGCTTTTCCTCGCTGGCAGCGGCCCTGGCCATTGGCAGCACCCTGTTCTGCAGCAATACTGCACCTGCCACATCTCCCAGCTCCGTGAAGCAGTCCGTTCCCTGGAAAAGCCGATTGGTAGAGGCCGGGACAGGATTTCCGTCCTTTTTTACCATGTTATTTGGCCTTGCTTACGGCTGCGTCAACACCTTTATTGCCCTGATGGCCCAGGAAGCGAACATTGAACAGCCTGGATTCTTTTTCGTTATTGGCACGGTCTTTATTTTTCTCACCCGTACCTTTGGCGGCCGCCTGTATGACCGCAAGGGCCCATTCTGGGTACTCCTGCCGGGGATATTGTCCTATACGCTGGCAGTTTTTCTCATCATCAGGGCCACTACCTTTGCCGATCTCATGACAGCATCTGTATTTTATGGAACCGGCGCCGGCCTGATTATGCCGTCACTCATGACCTGGCTGTTCAATGCCGTACCGCCTGAACGGCGCAGTAATGCCAGCGCAACATACTATAACATGCTCGATACGGGCACAAGCGGCGGTATTATACTGCTCGGCAGCGTTGCCGGCTTTATCGGCTATATACACATGTTCTATATTGTACTGGCCGCCATGATTCTCTTCCTGGCAGGCTTCGTATATCATCATTTTTTCAGACCCGCTGTTTCTTCCATTTCATCTGCACAGGAGAATTCCCATGAATAATCTATCCATTTCCATACCTGATGACCAGCTGATTCGAACGCTTTATATAACGATGCGCACCTTTACAAAAGGAGTAAATGACGTCTTGAAAGAGTTCGATCTGTACAGTTCAGAATGGTCTGTACTCAACTTTGTTCATACGCACAGTCAGATCACGCAAAGCGAAATCGCCGCCGCCTTGGCTGTGGAAAATGCGGCCATATCCAAGACACTCAGTAATATGGAACGGAAAGGACTGATTACGCGCACGCTTTCACCTGGAGACAGGCGGGAAAAACGAATTTCCCTGAGCACCAAAGGAAAAGCACTGTTTCCCCAGGCTCAACAGGCCATCGCAGCCCACCGCAGTCAGGCCCTGTCCAACTTGTCACAACCAGACCGTGACCAGCTGTACTCATACATTCACACGATTCTGCAGACTATTCGTACGTAAGCCGTAAAATAAAATAAGAGGCAGCTTCACACTACTAAGTGCATGAAGCTGCCTCTTATTTTATTTCATTTCGACACAACGCTTCTTTTTCAGCCCGTGTCCATTGTTTAATCTGCCATTCCCAGTGCATGGCATCATGCTTGCTGGAAAATTCCCGACTCCATACTAACTGCACAGGCCGGCGCGTTTTTGTATACTTCGCACCACAGCCCCTATTATGGGCTGCAACCCGTTTTACTACATCTACAGTCCATCCTGTATACAGCGTACCATCGGCACAGCGCACTATATATGTATAGTACGGCATGTATTACAGTGCCGACGTAATCTTAACCGTATTGAGGACTACGTCTTCCAGAGGCTTATCGGCCCGATTAGTCTTGACGCGGCTGATCCCTTCGACGACGTCGTAGTCTTTGACAACTTTACCAAAAATCGAATGGTGGTTCTGGAGCCACGGCGTTGGAACGACAGTGACAAAGAACTGCGAGCTTCCCGTATTGGGACCGGCATTGGCCATAGCCAGCACGCCCGGTTCTGCAAAGGTCAGGGACGGATCAAATTCATCGGGAATCATTTCATCAGAACCGCCAAAGCCAGTACCTTCAGGATCGCCGCCTTGAATCATAAAATCCTGAATGACCCGATGAAAAATCGTGCCGTCATAAAAGCCAGATTCAGCTAACTTTTTAAAATTAGCTACCGTAATGGGTGCCTGTTCCGGAAACAGCTGCACCGTAAAATCGCCGCGATTGGTCTGAAACACAGCATATACTGCTTCATTTGCCATATATAAAACCTCCCTGTACTCTATCTCAAAAAATTACAAATACTGTTTTACTTCATCCATGACTGCCGTGGCCGTCTGCTGCCATTTGAGCGGCGTTACTGCAATATGGCCGTCCCGGACGGCAGCTACATCACTGTATGCCGGCGCATGTTTCATGTCAATATCGCCGACAATGCGGTAGCATACGCTGTCATCAATATCTTTATGTTCTGCAATGACATTATGATAAATCTGAACGGTCTGTGGCACGACGCGGATATTATCCAGCGAAATCTCTCCCTGCGGCGGCACATTGACGTTGAGGATGCCGGGAAACCGGCCCTTAACGATGACGCGCTGTATGAGTTCGTGCAGTAAATTCGCCGTCTGCCGGCACCGCTCCTCGGTCAGGGGACACATGGAGGCAGCAATAGCCGGGACCTGATAGTACGGTCCCTCCATGGCAGCTGACACCGTGCCGGAGTAGAGAACGTCGCTGCCCAGATTATAGCCGTCATTAATGCCGGAAAGGATGAGATCAGGCCGACAGTCCTGCAGGAAATATTCCATAGCAAGCTTCACACAGTCTACAGGCGTTCCAGATACGGCGATTTCCCGAACAGTTCCGTCCTGACGTTCCTGACAGTACAGCGAACGGTTAATCGTCATGGAATGAGACGCAGCACTGCGCTGCCCGTTCGGGGCGACGACAGTAAGGTCATATCCATGATGAGCCATCACGTTTTTCAGCAACTGCAGGCCTGGCGCCCGCAGTCCGTCATCATTGGTAAGCAGAATGTGCATACTATTTCTTATTCTCCTTTCGCAGCAAGGCTGCGCTGTCATAACTTACGGCACGGGTATGTACCGTATGACTCCATTTCATTTTATGCCGGTCTTTAAATCCCAGAAAATTGACGGGAATCCAGCTGTACATAAAAACAGGATATACAATAAGGTATAACCATGATTTCAAGGGAACTTTGATCTGCAGCAATACGAGAACGGGAATAACATACTGTCCTACACCGATGACAGTCCACATATGAACGGGAATCAGCTGGTACAGAATGTTGGTATATAAGGGAATGTACGAATTAATCGATGCCATGACAGCATAAATCGTCGACATCATCATAAAAAAGGGCTGCGACAAGGTAATGATGCCATCAAGCATGCGAATATTGCCGGTCTTAATCCCTCGGACAAAGAGTTTGGGAATAAAGCGTTCCCCGCAATCACACTGCCCCTGGGCCCAGCGTTTCCGCTGCCGGCAGGACTGCATAAACCCCAAAGCCTTTTCATCATATATAATGGCGTCATGAGCCCAGCAGGTCCGCACGCCTTCGAGAAGAACCTTCATGGAAAATTCCATATCTTCTGTCAGGCAGTCACAGCCCCAGCCGTATTTGCGTACAATATCCGTGGCAATGCACATGCCTGTGCCGCCTAAAGCCGTAGACAAGCCAATGTTATACTTGGCCAGATGCCACATGTGGTTAATGAGCCAGAAGGCAATGGAAAATGTCCCTGCTACCCATGTATCCGTCGGATTTTTGGCATCCATATATCCCTGGATCACTTTCTCCCCTTTGCACAGGTGATTGTTCATTTCCCGCAGAAATTCCGGATGAACCAGATTGTCTGCATCGAAGACAACGAAAGCATCGTACTGCTTTTCCTGGGCCAGCATCTGCGAAAACATCCAGTCCATGGCATAGCCTTTGCCAACTTCTTCTGCATTGGTACGAACCTTGACAATGGCACCGTGTTCCCGACAAATAGCGGCAGTCCGGTCCGTACAATTATCTGCAACGACATATACATCATACATATCTTTGGGATAATGCAGATCTTTCAGATTATCAATGAGCTGGCCAACAACAGCTTCTTCATTATGTGCACAAATAACAGCAGCAAATGTATATTTAGGTGCTGCTGTAATCTGTTCTCTGCGCTTCATCAGTCCGAATACAGCCAGAATAAAATAATAC
>NZ_CATWFF010000094.1 GCF_958350005.1 uncultured Megasphaera sp.
CGGCAAATACGTCGTTCAATGCTTCAGCTAATACGTTTTTAATGTCTTCGTTCATTTTAAAATCTCCTTTTCTATACGATTTACCATAGATTCACCAGCAATATTCAGTAGCTCAATATACATCTGATTGCGCGTTTTTACCCAGTCAGATGATGTCGTATTAATCTGCGCCTGCAGTTGTTCCCGCAGGCGTTCTTTTCGTTTGTCCAGTGCTGACGTAATCAGCTTAGACAGCAGCCGCTTAAACAGATTTCCCATTGTCTCACCTCCTTTCACTATGCGACAGATACAAGGATCACCTCCTAGACTTCACGCATTAACCCCTGGGCACGGTACCAGTTGGCATTGCCTCGCATGACGTCGCCGCCGCTCCAACGGGCATCCCCTTCATGCACAACGAGCAGGTCCCACCGTTCGACCGTCGTATCCGGGCCGTAAGGCGCGCAGGCTGGATAGCCGTCTTTGTTGTCGGCAGCTTCTGCGTGCGTCATGACACGCTGCAGATCAATCGTTAAATCCAGCGCATCAGCCAGCACGCATACGACCTGAGCCATAGCATTAATCTGTGCTTCGGTAGGTGGATACGTGCCGAGATTATTTTCACTGACCGCATCAAGTGCACAGCAGAGCGTAATCGCTACACTGCCAGTATTACGCATGTAGGTGGCTGACTTAACCTCTGCCAGATTGTCCGTCGATACCCATACACGACCGTCGCCGGTAATGTTGACGTGATACTCGTCAAATGTCTGGTCGTAGTCGCCAGCTGTCCAATGCATGTATAACTTGACATCTCTGCCCATGCTCTTTGCACCAGCCCATAGGTCATGATAAGCATCTCTGGCAAGCTGCTTGAGTTCCTGTAACGTTACTTCTCGCATTTTGACTCATCTCCTTTTGTTACGGATGATTTGACATTGCCGCCAATATAGCCGAGTAAGCCGCTGGCGATGCTCATTGCCAGCTCATTCATTGCATAAAAAATGGCCAGCATCAGAGCAATTACCAACCCGATGATGACCAAAACGTCTGCAATATTGATTTTTTCAAACACTTCATTCATGGCTTTTTCTCCGCTATGCTGTGCGGTAATACAATCGTCTGCTTATAAATTGCGTCAATGGCTCCATTTCCGTCCAGTGCTTTATACGACCGATACATGTCCATAACATTTTCCAGATTATAAATCGGGATGTATCCACTTTCTAGAGACATATGACAAATGTTAATAATCTCAGTACGTAGCAAACTCCGTACTGCGTCATCCCGCGCATCTTGCTTCTCAACGAATTTTCTCATATAATTATAGGCTAATTTAAATGCTCCGCACTGTATCAAGATGACTGCAAAATCTAACCAGTGTCCTTCTAACGGCTCCATATAATCATCCCTCCTATACTGCTGCAAATGATTGGTCGTTCATCACCGTAGAAGCATTGCCACCACGTTGTAATAACTGGCCTGAAAACTGTGGAATCCATATTTGGCGGCTTTTTTGCCCTGTGCTATCAACAGGAATATTAAGTAACTGCCCATATTGGCCAGGTTGATTCTTGAATTTATTTGCTTCGTCATAGTAAATGATACATATCCCTAATGCGTTCCATCCTTGATTAGATGTGTCCGCTGGAACATAATTAACACCATAGCGATGCAGCCAGCCCAATAATAAACTTCCCAGTGCGTTTCCTGTAGCTTGTATATTGGATGCCGTAGCTGCATTTCCTGTTATATCGGTTATATCAACATTCCCGTTTACAGGGTATTTGCCATTTACTTGCTTTACTACGTTATTTATTTCGTTAATATTTTTCACTTCAAATACTGCGGAACCATCTGTTATTTCCATACTCGTATCATCCTCCATAATTGATATAGTAATTCACAACTAAAGACTTAGGCTGGACAGTAGTTGATGCGCCATAAATGGGATTACTGCGGGATGCATCGAGATTCATATGGATTCTATGATTTTCAGGTTTTGCACTTGCCGGAGATGTTGCGAGTGTACCATCTGTATAAAAACATCCATTAGTACTATCATTCCAGGCTACTGCCTGTGCTGCGCTAAATGCCCCTGTAATATTCGGTAATCCCGGTGCACGTGTCTTCCCCTTATCCGCTACCGTTCCGCCTTCCAAGAATCTGCCATCTGTAAGCTGTGGCAGAGTATTATTCGGAAACACACCATCCAGTAAAGGATACTTTTCCGTGTCTACTGCACTGCCATCACACAACAGCAGATAATCATATGCATTGGGCGTAGTAATCAGTGATACTAGCTGTCCCAGCTGATACCTGCACCGTTTATCCCTAAGCAGCCATACCACCGAGCCGTCTCTCTTTATAAACACCGTCAATGCCCCCCCCGTGGTGGACACGTCTGTAAAGTCCGGCTCACTGGTTCCAGTGGTACCTGCTGTCTTACACTCTAGGTACGCCCATGAGGGAAGATTCGGACTATATGCAATATCACCTACGGCGTAGGCTTTGTTGCGCTGTAAAAAATGGCATTGTAACTGTTTAGCAAAACGAGCATCCAACAAATCAATGAGATGCGCCAGCCCAGTCGAGTCCAGACGGTCTTCTGCACGCGGTATCGTTGTTTCCCGGGCACTGTCTACGGCACCGGCAGTCGCAACGTCTCCCGATTCAATATCTCCGATTTCATAGGTGACCGCATCCTCCTGGGCGGCGACCTTTCGTTTGACATTCATATGTATACCTCCTTTATTATTTATCAGCCGCCGCAAACAACGCGTCGATCTGATCGTTCGTAATAGGCACGATCTGCGTACCGATATCAGCGCTAATCGTCCCGTCTTCGGCAATCGTTACGCCTGTGCCAGCTTTGACACCGCCCAGCGTTTCTGTCGATGCGGCAGGTAATACATAGTTGGACAGCCCATCCAGTTTGGTTTTATAGGCAGCTGTAAAGTCGTTTGTCGACAGGCCTTTACCGTTTACTTTATCGACTTTATTACCAACTGCACCGACAGTAGCTACTTCGTTACCAGCAGCCTGGCCGCCATAGTAAGCCTTACCGCCGCTGACGAAAATACCTTCGTTTGTCGTAACAGCAGCTTCGCCTTCACCGGTTGTAACGGAATTACCGAGAAACAGATAATTGGTTGTCTTAGCCTGTTCGCCTTCGCCTGTTGTTACCGCTACGTTTTTGACGAGGCCACCGCCGTTGACAGACAGCTGATGATCGGCAAGATTAATATCTTTTTCAGCGTTATATTTAGCGTATGCGCTGAGATCCTGTGCGGCCGGAATGTCACTCTTTTTAGCAAGTTCATTGCCCGGTGTGTTGGTAGCATCCGTACCTTCGCCGTAATAGATTTTTCCTTCTTTGCCATGCAGCTGTGCGCCAGCCATACCACCTAACTGGATGCCGGAATCAGCGCCCATCAGATGAACGTTAGCTACATCGAGGGTATCGCCAATTTTAGGCTGATACTGTGACAGGTCAATGCCATCCAGTTTCTTCTTATCTGCCGCGCTCATCAGGCCATTTGCTGTCTGCGTAGCCGGGCCATACTGTGCCGAGCCAATGGCAATCCATGCGCCGGCCGTGCCGTCGTCAGCCTTTACAATAGTAGCGTCTGCATTCGTTTTTGTAGCTTCATTGGCGGCGTCAAAACGGTAGATCATATTTGTGTCTATCAGGGACGTCGTCCAGCCTTCAACTGGTGTCGTAATCGCTTTCAGGGCTGCCAGGTCAGCTACCGGTGGCCGCCACGTCATGCCGCTGGTTACGGCCTGCAGCTGGTCAGCTGTTGCATAGTATCCCGCTGTATGGCCCCCGAATTTCTTGACGCTGTCTCCGTCAAAATAAGATGGTAATACCGTGATTTCAGACGGCAGGCTGGCCCCTGGGACAACGCCGGTAAGTTTCGTCGCATCGACAGACGTTGCAATGATGGTAATATCTTGACTGCCGTCAAATCCAACGCCTGCTGCAGTGACGGCGCCGCCGATACCGATAGCACGAGCTGCAGCCAGTTTTGCCGCTGTATCAGCATTGCCACCGTTAATCGTAAGGCCGTTAATATGTTCGACGAGGCCTTCACTGGCACTCCACGCCACATCAGCAGCGTCCATCAGTTTAAATGTGCCATTATTTTTCTGCTTGATTTTCGCAATAAGCTGAATTGTTGATTCTGCCATTATTATTACCTCCCCTTATTTCTGCACATTGACGGTTGTATCGCCAAGGTTTGCATTTCCGGACTGATAGACGTTATACGATACTGTGGCGCCGCTGGCGTTCGTAAAATCAAACGTCTTGACCAGGCCAAATCCGCCTTCAAAGCCGCCGACGAAAAACCGTGGCGTTCCCCAGCTGGCAGGGATTGCATAGAAAATATAGTTCCCTTTATCAGCTGTGACCGTGAATGTCTTCTGGAAATTGTCAGCTAGCTCATTCCCACCAAGCGCCAGTACAAACGCACTGTCGATAGCATCGGCAGTGGCAGGATTTCCCACACCCCAATACCGCTTATCTTTGAAATATACGCCCGTCGTTTTTGTAGACGTCGTTTTCCCGTCGGTAGCAACCAGCGTCCACGATGTATTTTTCGTAAGCCCCAGTTTCGTCAGGGCTTTGCTCGTAGCTTTCAGATCCTGTGCTGTATCGTCCAATTTCACGCTGTTTGGACTGCCATCGATACTCCAGTTCAAAGTAACATCATCAACGGTGGCGCCGTTTTCTACAGTGTTGACTGTATTCGTAAAGCTTTTAATGGTTACAGGGACATACAGTAATTCATCCAATGCGTCCTGCACCGTGCCATCACGGAAGGAAATCGCATCAGCACCGGTCTTGTTTTTCTGCAAATATGCTTCATCACATTTTCCTTTAAATCTCGTCAAGCCATCTGTTGTCAATACTTGCTGTTCTGCCATAGAAATCACTCGCTTTCTGTAAATAATGCATCAATTTGTGTGGTTGTAATTGCTGTAATCTGCCCGGCGACAGCAGCTTGCTGCGCCCAGGACTTAGCAGACATGGTTTTCCCTGTCGGGCTATCCGCATCATCAGCGCCATCCGGGCTGTCCGGTGACATGGCCCAGGCCTGCGCATCCTGCACGGCCCCCTCCAGGTCCTCCCATCCCGGTGGTACGGCAATCGTTATCACCGTCGATGTATTTGTCATGCCGCTGCCGTCTCCGATAGATGGCAATGACCCATCCGTATCTTCCGGCAGCGTTGCTACATCATGAGCTACGCAGACGACCTGGATCGCCGCCGGAAAGTTCGCCGTCCGGATTCCATCTTTATTAATGACATATACATCATACATAAGCGGTCCGGGATTAAAGCGGCGCGTAATCACCGACGGAACCGTAATATAGAGGGCATTGGTAGACAGTCCCGTTGTGGCTGCCGAGCATAACGCCGTCGCCATACACGACGATTTAACGGAAAAATACACCCTGTCTGTCGGCTGGATCGTATAGCCGTCCAACTCCAGGACAAACCGCCACGTGTCTCCTTGTGACACAATGAGATTCGCCCCGTCCAGTTCGACCATAACGTCACCTCCTTTATACTAAAGAAAAAAGCAGGAGGAATGTAACATGAAATTACCTAATGGATTCGGCAGTATTACCTGCCTGAGTGGTGCCCGGAGGCGGCCGTGGGCTGTGCGCAAAACAATAAACGGTCATCAGAAATACCTCGCTTACTTTGCCAGCTACGACGATGCGCTGGCGTACCTTGCGGATTACAACAAAAATCTGGTTGTGTACGCTCCATCCCGCATGACCTTTGCTGACGTGTACCGGCTGGATATGCAGGAGCGGCGCCGGCGTATTGCCGCTATTACGGCCAAAAACTATGATATTGCCTTTGCCAAATGTAAGGTCTTAAGTGACAGGCCATTACGGGATATTGCTGTCTCTGATCTGCAGGCTGTCATCAAGCAGGTATCTGACAGCGGCGTCGGCTATGCTACACAAAAGAGAGTCCGGCAGGTCATGCACAACGTGTACAGGTACGCTGTCAAGTACCAGCTATTGCCCCAGTCGGGCGACATCAGCCGTTTCGTGGACGTCGACACGCCGCAGCGCAAATATAAAAAGCTGCCATTTATTACCAGACAGCTCAACCGCGTCAAGGCCATTGCTGACAACGAACAGCACCCGCTGTCGCCCTGGGCCAAATGCGTCATCATGATGTGTTACAGCGGTCCCCGTCCGTCAGAGTTCTTGAGCATCCAGAAGTCTGACGTCAAGCTCCACAGCCGCACCTATAAAATCCGGCACAGCAAAACCAAGGCCGGGCAAAATCGCCTTGTCCCCATTTCCAGAAAGGTAAGCCAGTATTATGCATGGTGGATGGCACGAAGCGGGAAAACGCTGATTACAGACGACGATGGCCAGCCGCTGACGTATTGCCAGTTCCGTCGGCGTTTTGATAAAGTCATGGACGCCGCTCATTGCCACCACACGCCCCATGAGTGCCGGCATACCTGCGCTACCTGGCTGGACGATAAAGGTGCCAATAAAATCGCCATTAAACGCATCCTTGGCCATGCCATCCCGGATATTACCGACGGTATATATACGCATAAACATGTACGGCAGCTCAAAAAGGCGATTGACCTGTTGTAACTAACGTGTCACTAGGGTCATCGCCTGTAGGTTTTCTATTCAGTTAATTCTGCCAGCAATTTGTAACTTATGTGTAACTATTGGCAATGCTGCGCCGTATCCGCTCTGTTATGCCGTTTCAGCAGGTAAATACGGCTTCAGTTCGTCTGCCGTCTTACAATTCTTCACTTTTTCCCGTACGGCAACAAAATCCTGATACGCCGCTAACTGCTGCGTTCTGGCGGCTTCTCCGGCCTGCATCATCTGTTCTTTCGTTACAGCGGCCAGTTTGGCCGTTTTCCCGTCCGTATCATAGACTTTATACTGGCCAGAATCGCCCATCAAAGTCAGGGCAATCTGCCAGTCCTGCTGACCTGCTGATGTTGTAGCAAAGCCCATATTGTCAACGACAACGTTGGCGTCTCGTTTGGCTACGTACTGCTGATACTGGTAATTCAGGGCCTGTGTTTTCAGTTCGTCCAGCGTCGGCGGAACGTATTCCCGCTTTTCTTTGGCTGCCAGATACGTGTCAATGGCGTCAATATATCCGTCGTATTCTGCAATCGGGTAGTCCGGCCATTCTTCTTTGCTCTTGCCGTCCTGCTGGACAACAGGCTGCCGCTGCTGATCGTCATAAATAACCTTGACCGGCAGCATCTTAATGCCGCTGTCAGCCTTAAAATTGGCGACTGTATCAGCGTACTGTTGTTTACCGTTAATGATTAATACATCATCATTCAAAATCTGAAATACTTTCATTGTTATCATCCTTTCAAAGAATACTACGTATTGACATTGTATTGCTATCATATTACAATAATCATATAAGGAGGTGCGTATAATGTCACAAACTACGATAAGCGTCCGTATGGACCCTGTATTGAAAAAAGATTTTGACGCCGTCTGTAATGAATTGGGATTATCCATGACAACGGCTATTACCATGCTTGCAAAAAAAATGTCCCGTGAAAAACGACTTCCCTTTGACGTATCCATCGACCCGTTTTACTCTGAAGAAAACACGGCCCGTCTAAGAAAATCCATTGCCCAGATGGAAACAACTGGCGGTACCATTCACGAGGTGCCAACCGATGATTAAAGCCTGGTCTGATGAAGCCTGGGAAGACTTTGAGTATTGGCTCAAGCAGGACAAGAAAACGCTCAAAAGAATCTTGGCACTCTTAAAAGATATTGAGCGGAATGGATATGAAGGAATTGGCAAACCAGAACCTCTGGTCGGTGATTTATCTTCCTATTGGAGCCGCAGGATTGACGCCGCCAACCGCATCGTCTATCGGATAGACGGGAATATAATTAAAATCGTTCAGTGCGGTTCCCATTACAGGGATAAGTAAGAAGTAATACAAGAAAACATCTCTAAGTTTTAGGGCTATTGCATGGGAATTATCATCCATGCAATAGCCCTATTTCTGTATACGTTCCCTGTCGAGGAA
>NZ_CATWFF010000095.1 GCF_958350005.1 uncultured Megasphaera sp.
CGTATATATAATAACAATTAAATTCATTCTTGTCTACTCCATTCCGACATTTAACAGCCCATTCCGACATTTATTTTATAAAAGCGAAAAAAATCGTTTTTACCGGCATCATGTACGACGTAATACCGATAAAAACGATAGTCTTAAAAGGATTCATGATTTTATATGCGAATATGCAAGATAAGGTTCTCCTCCTTTTTCTCCATTTTTATAAGCTGCACTTGTGAAAATAATAACGCATATTCCAGTCGGTTAAGAAAGGAAACAGCCCCATAATAGGAGCCGCAGACCTCCGCTTCGTAGCCTTCAGCGTCCTGAAACAATGCATGAAAAGAAAGGATCTGCATCCCTTCTTCCCGGGCACAATCAGTAAGGACAGTCATGCGGTCCTGGTCCTTCTTATTCCATTGCTGCAGCACTTCTTCCCGATAATTTTGAGGAGTTACATGGGCCGCATAGGCAAGGGTCTGTTCCGTACAGCTTTTCCAGTTTTTCCAGGAGGAGTACGAATATATACTGTATCCCAGACTGCACAGGCATAGTATCAACAGGACCAGACATGCTATTCCTTTTTGTCTATTTGTTGGTTTCTTCTTCAGCAGCTCCATGCCGCAGTTCTACCTCCAGTTTGAATGGTGCCATATTCTGGTCTGTTTTTTTACCGGTACTGACAGATACACGCTGAACCAGCGGATGACGGCGCAGTGTGTCCCGCCACTTCTGTTCCGCTCCCTGACTGCCTGTGTATCCGGAAAGGATTACATTCTGTTTCTGTGCTGTCAGCCGTTCTACCATAACACCTGGCGGTTTCGTATCGCTTAGCATGACCAGAACGGCTGACCAGGAAATGTATTCTTTCTGGTGTTCCTCCATCTGTTTGACTGTCTGCTGCAGTTTCTTTTCTATCGTATTTTGCCGGATGATCTGCTTCTGTACCGGAAACGCCTGATCCTGATACCGTTGTTTTTCCTCTGCTGCCAACGAAGAAAATATCATCCCTGCGGCAACAGCACCAATGCTTATACTAAAAAGCAGGCCTGACAGAATCCCCAGCGGAAGGCCTGCGAGCCGTGTCTGCCAGGATTGCCGCTGCGCATCGGGAATAAGATTATACCGCATCTGTGCCTCCTAATCTGATGCCACCATGGCCGCTGCCGGAGAAAGATCCCATTGCGCTGCCAGTTTCCGGGAAGCCTGTGACCCAACCTCCAAAGACCAACGCGACCCATTTCCGTTTAGCCACACAATGGCAGACCCTTCCTTACAGCCATGCTGCCGGAGCAGTTCTGCCCCTTCTGGCGGGAGCGTCTCTATGCATTGATAGGTTATGACTTCTCCATCTTCCATCACCATAACATGAACCTGACCAGGTTCACAGATATACAGCGATCCCGAATCACGATGCCACCGTCCGGCAACTGCCGGAAGTACATCGATCCGTTCCGGCCAGGTACAGCAGATACGGTGCCAGGCATCCAGCAGATATTGAATGGAATCACTGGGATAGGCAGCAGCAATCCATTCATATCCGCCTGAGGGAAGACGTTTACGCCGCCGCTGCACATCCAGTTCACAGGAAACAGCTCCACTGCTGATTCCATCCCAGTCTGCCATCTGAAGGGCTTCACGCCGTTTTTCTGCCGGTATATCCAGCAGTTTCCAGCGAAGAGAAGGACCGCCTACAATAAAAGTGGCCCTGTAAGGCTGCAGTGAATAGATACGGACCAGTTGCTGCAGATGATGGAACGTACTGTCAGCACTTCGATTCCATTCTTCCGGATAGTCATAGATACAGGCCTGACATTCCTGTATAGTGCCGAACCAGGACCGCTGTATCTTTACAATACAGGCCTGCCGCAGACCGAACCAAATCCGTACGCTTCGCCGTCGAAATGTCTGCAACGGATTCACCTCCTTAATAGGTTACCTGCCGGATAACATACTGTGTGTGCCCTTCTTCATCTGCCTGCACAGTAAACTGAATCCCGCAGGTGCGCCGCAGCTGGAGAGAATCGGAAATAACCGATGCCCGAAGAAATCCGTTAAAAGGCAGTTGATACGGCGAGGATACACACTGCATTTCCAGGCGCTGGCCAGGAAAGACGATGCCGTATGGGTCATCTGCTTCCCAGTTTTTCCTGGCCGGCACATCCTGCCAGGGACGACGGGCCATTTCATCCCAGCCAACAAGCACCATACTTTCTGCTGCATATTCCAGCTGAACTGCCGTACAATACTGCCGGGCCGATCGGATATATGCATTTGCCAGAGACGAAGCTGACAGCGAAATGGCCAGGACAACCGCACCCAGCCACAGCATATATAAGGTAAGAAATCCATTTCGTTTCATTGTGTCCCCCAATAGGTCTGCATCGGTGTAATGTACAGTATGCAGGGCCACGTCTGGCCGCTTACCGTATCATACAACACAATATGTACCTGCAGTACGTCACCATGCTGCGAAAAATAAGGTATATCCGGCTGCGGCTGCACGCGAATTCGGCTGCTTCCTTTGGCGCCGCCGGTTAATGGCTGCATTACGTTATTGCTCATGATCCGGTATACTGTACTGCCGCCAACGGAAAATCCACTGGACAGATTGTCTTCATCCAAATAGCGTATAGTATTGTTCGTAACCCGATGGCCATGAGAAACGCGGAGGTCTCCATATATCGTTTCTTCCAGAACCATTCCCTGCCGGGACAGTTCTTCCCACGCTTCACCTTCCCGGCAGGTCCGGATAATCTGTACCGTCAGCGGCAGCATAGCCGCCAGAAGCAGGGCCATGAGTACTGCTGCCACGCACAGGTCCAGCAGGATAAAGCCATTAGGGCCGGGCCTGCGCCGCCAGGCGGCGAAACAAAAGAACCGTTCCATCAGGCAAGATCACCTCCACTGTATATTTTCTGTATTCCCGCAGCTCCTCTGCCGTTGTTCGGACCGAATAGGTATGGCCATTGTGCGAGGCAGCGTGCTGCCATTCTCCCACTTGTTCCTGCTGTTGAATCCGCTCCATTTCTGTCCGCCCTACGGAAGCGGCACCAGTCAAAAACTGGGCCTGCCGATACGTCGAAACAGTATATTTCGCAGCAGAAGCGGCCGGCAGAAGGAGAAGCAGGCCTACAGATACAGCAGCCAGTGCATCGGCTGAAGCCAGTCCATTTCGTTTATTCCAGCCGTATGCGTCCCGTCTGCGCCGCCACCACAATTTTGCGTTCATATGTCCGATCCGAATCTGATATAATAACTTCCATGTCATAGCGCGGCCTTCCTTTTTGATTAAATGAAAACTCCTTGCGGCCTTCGTCACTTACGCGAACGATAACCCCGTCAGGATAGGTACGGGTCTTTTGCTCCATATACTGACGCTGTATGACATACCGGTGCCGGTATACCAGGAGTCTCCGGGAATCGTTGAGAGCCAGGCCATTGGTCAGTGCGTGCTGACGAAGGAGCTGCAGTTCTATAGCCAGTTCCCGCGTCAGCACATCAACCTGACGCCGCTGGGGATGCCACACCAAAGAAGGCATGACCGTCATTGCAACGAGGCCCAGCAATACGAGGACAATCATACATTCTGTCAGTGATACAAAGCCATTATTTCTCCTTACCCGATCCAGGAAAGAATCGTTTCGCCAACGCCCCATGCTGTCCACCAGCCTCCCCAAATAAAAGGGCCAAAGGGAATCACCCCCTTTCCTGCCCATACTGTATGAATAAGGGCAAACACAGCGGCTGCCGCAAAAGCCGTTACAACCATGACATAGGCCGTCTGGCCCTGACAGCCTATGCACAGCGCAGCAATCAGCAGCCCGTCTCCTGCTCCCAATCCTTTTGGAAACACCCAGGCAGCGATCAAAAAGGCAATGCTTATGACTCCTGCCATGTACCAATCGGGACCCACCAGGTTTCCGGCCCAGGCAGCAATATTCACAACAGCTGCTATGCCGATGAGTTCATAGGGAATCCAATACCATTTAATATCGGTATACAGTGTAATTACTGTACAAAAGGCAAGGATGGAAATCCAGGCACTGTACAGTAGATCCGTCGGTACAGGCATCATGCAGCATCACTCCTTTTCATTACGGCTGATCGGTCGTTCCCTTGCGATGGGTGCCAATAGAATCATAGGTTACGCCGTCAAAGCTGCCGGAAACTACGCCTTTGTCGCTGATAGTATAATCGGAATTATCGGGAAGCTTGGGCACTGACTGGAGATAGGCTTTTCCCGTACTGTCCTCTTCGGCCAGTACATCAATGGAAGTCGGATAGGAACCCTTGTCGATCTCATACAAGGCGGCTGCATTGCTGATGGTATGCAAATCTGCTTCAATCTTGGCAATTTTGGCAGTCTTGCTGGCTGCAGTAAACCGCGGTACGGCAACGGAACTGAGAATCAGGATAATACTTACGACAATAAGCATTTCCAATAAGGAAAAACCGTTCCTGCCCTGTTTCTTACGAGATACAACAACCCAATTCCGAATACGTGTCAACATACTACAATCACTCCTTTTCATTACATTACAATACCTGTCGCCATATCTAAGACTGGCAGCAGCAGGCAGACGATCACACTTCCTGTGCATATACCGACGAACAGCAATACGACAGGGCCCAAAAAGCGCTGTATTTTTGCCATTTCTCCGGAAATCTGCCATTCATAATAGGAAGCAATGTGCTGCAGTGCGTCTTCATACCGCCCTGTCGCTTCTCCGACAGTCAGCATGGTTTCAATATACAAGGTACCAAAACGTCCCTGTTTCACGGCTCTGCTGAACGACACCCCCTTTTCCAGACGCCGCCTTGTCTGACGCACCTGATTGCGGAACCACAAACTGGGAACAGCAGCAGCACTGTCATCTAAAGCCTGTAAGATAGGAATTCCACTGCCAATCTGGACAGCTAAAATACGGCTGAATTTCTCCCAGCAAACAGTAATGCAGATGTTTCGTATCCATGAAATACGCAGGATATACTGTTCCAGCCTGATACAGACATCCTGATTGCGAAGGGCCAGTCCCAGGGCCGCTGTACTTCCGACAGCAGCAGCGGCCAGCAGAAGGCCATATTGCTGCAGCCATTGAACAGCTGACAGAATCAGCTGGGTCGCCCTGGGCAAAGGCACAGCCATTTGCTGAAACATTTCTTCAAATACAGGGAGAATAAATACGACTGATCCCATACACAGCAGTCCTGAACAAGCCAGCAAAAAGATGGGATACGAAACGGCCTGAATCAACTTTCGCCGCTGCCTGGCATTTTTTTCATAATAGTCACCCAGCAGGCGCAGCATCGTTTCCATAGCCCCGGAATGTTCCCCGGCCCGGATCACATGGCAGGCCAAGGATGGAAATAATCCCGTTCTTCCCATCGCCTCTGACGGAGACAGCCCTCCTTCCATCAGTTTGGCCGCTCCCTCGATGCGGCGGTATTTCTTTACATCGCCCATATCGTGAAACAGCAGCCGCCAGGCCTGTATGAGCGGTATCCCAGCCTGTATCATTGTGCCGAGCTGATAAAAAATAAAGGACAACTCTGCTGAGGAATAGGTCTTCATCGCTGCCGATATGCCTGTACAGCCTGCTCCATCGTTCGCATTCCCAAGGCACCTCCTGTCTGCATGACCGTCGTCAGCTGATGCTCACACCCGGTCCGAATAAGCTGGGCCACTGCCGGCGTATGTAATAAAATCTCCCGCAAAATATACGTTCCCTGTTCATCGCATCGCCGCTGCTGCGCTAAAATCGCCTGCATAACCAGGGCCAGCCGATTTCGTATTTCGTTTTGTTCTTCTCCGTCATAAGAGCCAGTCAGACGGCTGATAGCCTGCGCCGCCGAACGGGTGTGCAGCGTGGCAAACACGAGATGTCCCGTTTCTGCCGCAGCCAGGGCCGCACTCATCGTCTCTTTATCCCGCATTTCTCCAATCAGCAGAATATCCGGATCCTGGCGCAGGGCATCCCGGACAGCATCGGCAAAACCGAAAAAATGCGTTCCCTCTTCACGCTGACTGATCAGGGCCTGCTGCCCGGCAAGGACGTATTCGATAGGATCTTCCAAGGTAATAATGTGGCATGGCCTTTGTTCGTTTACATCGCTTAAAATACGCCAGAGAGCCGTCGTCTTGCCGCTTCCTGTAGCTCCGCATATCAATACGAGGCCGTCGTTCAGTCCGCCAAGGCGGTGAAGGAGCGCTTCATCGGCGTCTGGCGGCAGGAAATGAAGGGGATACAACAGGCGAAGAGCGGCGTGAAAACCGGCGTGCTCTACACTGACATGAAGGCGGCAGCGAATGCCTCCGTTCCAGGAAAAAGCAGCAGCACTGTCTCCTCGTTCAGACGGCTCCGGCAGCTGCAGTGTCTGCAGTATTTGCCGAATATCTTGCCTGCAGACGGCATCCTGGCCCCAAGGCGTCAGGCGCTGCCTGATTCGCAGCAGCGGCAGCCGTCCTTCCTGTAAATGCACATCTGTAGCCCCACTGTCTGCTGCGGCCTGCAGCACATCGTTCAGTTCCATAGGCCTTCTCCCATATAGTAAATGCGGCGGATTTCCGCCCTATCGGTCATGCCGGAAGCCAGACTCTGCCGAACCAGATGATCCATCAGAATGGCGCCGTCCTGCTGTGCCGCTTCCTGCAGAGCTGCCGTACTGCCGCGCTGCCGTATTCCCTGCCGCATATGGCCATTTACAGGTATTACTTCACACAAACAGAACCGGCCGTCATAGCCGCTGTATAAGCAGTGTGCACAGCCTCCCTGCCTGCCCTGACAATGGGGACAGCGTCGTCGGGCCAGCTGCTGCGACGTAATGCCCAGCAGTGCGTCAGCTACCAGATAGGGCTCTACGCCCATATCCAGAAGCCGCAGCGGTGCTTCTGCAGCCTGGGAAATGTGCAGCGTACTGAATACGACATGTCCCGTCAGAGCTGCCTGGACAGCAATCTGTGCTGTTTCCGCATCCCGTATTTCTCCGATGACCAGAATATCCGGGTCCTGACGCAGAAGGGCCCGCAGGCCATTTTGAAAGACCAGGCCTCCTTTGGCATGGATCTGGCTCTGACAAATGCCGTCTATCTTGTATTCGACAGGATCTTCCAGGGTTGCAATGCTGATTTCCGGCCGGTCCAGTTCCCGTAAGACCGAATAGAGCGTTGTCGTCTTGCCGCTGCCCGTAGCCCCGCCATACAGAAACAGCCCTTTTTTGCGCCTTGTAAGATCCCGCAGCAGCGCAACTACGGCCTGATCCATGCCCAGACAGTCCAGATCAAGCTGAATTCCCTGTGCATCCAGCAGGCGGATGACCGTCTTTTCTCCCCGCACGGTGGGCATCGTACTGATTCGCATATCCACCGTATGATCACTGCAGGTCCATACAAAACGGCCGTCCTGAGGGAGCCGCTTATTGGCAACATCCATACTGGCCATAATTTTTATCCGCGCCGTTACCATATCCAGCCGTTCCTTCTCCAGCAGGCCTGCTGTATGGAGAACGCCGTCACGGCGCAGGCGCACGCGTACATGCTGATCCATGGGCTCAATATGAATATCGCTGACACGATGGCGTACAGCCTGATCGAGCAGCAGTTTTACGATGTCCTGCACCTGTCCCCGACGTAACAACGTCTGCCATTCCTGCATATAGTCCTCCTTTCTCCCCTGAACCCATCATACCACAGGATTTTCTTCATCTGAAAAAGTTTAATCTTTCTCTAATGCAGAACAAGTCATTTATCATCGTTTGTTAATACTGTCTTCATCTGTCTCTCATGTAAGCCAATATTGCACGATGTTGAAGGAAATTGGCGGAAAATGACCGAAACAGCAAAACACCGGCCAGTGAGTTCATCACGCTCACTGGCCGGTGTTTTGTTTGTATTGTATGAGTAAAAAGGGAGATTATATCCTCCCCTGATGGGGAGCTGAATTATTTGGCAATAGC
>NZ_CATWFF010000096.1 GCF_958350005.1 uncultured Megasphaera sp.
TTCACGGGGCTTATGTTTCAAATTTTTCGGGACATTTTCATAAATGCTTGACATGAGAAAAACTGTATTTCCGTACAAAATCCGCCGTGTCGGCAAACCGGCCTGATGTCATGTTGTTGAGCATCGTATAATTCGTATTGACCGATGGAAATGTGAGGGACAGGAGTACGCCGCCGACGGTGAAGCGGACGACTGTATTCCAGCCGTCAGACGTGACGTTGTACAGCTTATAGGGCTTGCCGTCGATGGTTGTCTGGGAAATATGCATCTCCCGGCCATCGCGGCTTTCCCAGGTACCTACTATGAGGGCATAGCCGGCCGCATCCGGTAATTGGTATGTCTGGGGCGAAGCTGCAGAGAGCCCTGCCGGCGCAAGAAGCTGACAGGACAATACCATGGCCAGTACGATTCCGATCTTTTTCATAAAACCGCCTCCTTTTTATTCTATCGTACCATGTACTGGCCAAACTTGACAAATCGGCAGTTCATGATATACTTAGAAAAGCTGGGATGCAGATTGAGCCCTGGCTTTTTTAAGTTACGACAAAATTTTCTTGACTTAGCCTGACAGGTGTGGTATCTTATAAAGGCAGTCTTGCGCAGACACTGGGTCTGCGGCGATTTTTCAGACTATATTAAGAGAGGTGTAGGGAATGCGTACAGCAATTACTTTGGCATGCACAGAATGCAAACAGCGTAACTACCGGACGAACAAAAACAAGAAAAACAATCCGGACCGTTTGGAACTGAAAAAATACTGCCCGTTCTGCAAAAAAGAAACGTTGCACAAAGAAACAAAATAGGTTTGAAATAAGATGTGCGTAATCTTATTTGGATGTGAGAGGGTATATGGCACTTTCAGCTAAAAAAGCAGCACAAAAGAATAAGAAAAATCCGGGCAAGTCATTTTTGCAGGGCGTCAAGGTAGAAATGAAAAAGGTCATCTGGCCGACGAAGAGAGAACTGATTAATTACACTATTATGGTCGTCGTTGCGACGATTGTAGTCATGGCAATTATCGGCGTAGCAGACGGCGTGTTTTCACAGCTGTTTAATCTGCTTCGTGCCGCCGTCGGATAGGGAGGCCTGCGCTTAGATGGAATCTGATAAAAAATGGTACGTTATCCATACGTATTCCGGGTATGAAAATAAAGTAATGGCTACGCTGGAACGGAAAGTCAAGTCTATGGGGCTGGAAAATGTCATTCATCGCATCCTCGTTCCTATGGAAGACGAAGTTGACGTGAAAGACGGGAAAAAACGCACGGTAAAACGTAAAGTATTTCCGGGCTATGTCCTCGTCGAAATGGAAGTCAACGACCGTTCGTGGTATGTCGTCCGCAACACGCCTGGCGTTACCGGGTTTGTTGGCTCGGCTACAAAGCCTATTCCCTTGGAACCGGAAGAAGTCAAGAGTATCCTGAAATCTCAGGGCATCGGGGCAGAACCGAAACCGCACATTTCGGTAGAAGTGGGCGAACAGGTTCGCATTACATCCGGTTCATTTGAAAACTTCATTGCCACCGTTACGGAAATCAATGAAGAAAAAGGTACCGTAAAAGGCCTGATTGATATGTTTGGCCGTGAAACTTCGGTAGAAGTCGACTTTTCTCAAATCGAGAAAAGTCTGGAATAAATACTTCTAATGCGGCGCAAGCCGCGAGTGGGAGAATCGTTGGATTCGCTTACCACATCTTGTAATGTAAGGAGGTGTAACTCACCATGGCAAAAAAAGTAACTAGAATGGTAAAACTTCAGTGCGAAGCTGGCAAGGCAACTCCGGCGCCTCCGATTGGCCCTGCATTAGGTCAGGCTGGCGTCAACATCATGGCGTTCGTTAAGGAATTCAATGAACGTACAGCGAAACAGGCTGGTTTCATTATCCCTGTTGAAATTACTGTATACGAAGACCGTTCCTTTACATTCATCACCAAAACACCGCCTGCTGCCGTATTACTGAAAAAAGCAGCTGGTCTCGACAAAGCTTCGGGCGAACCGAACAAGAAGAAAGTTGCAAAACTCGGCCGCGATAAGGTTCGTGAAATTGCAACGACCAAAATGCCGGACCTCAACGCTAACGACGTTGAAGCGGCTATGAAAATGATTGAAGGTACTGCTCGCAGCATGGGTATTGAAATCGTCGACTAATTCGGCTGTTTCTCTGCCCGTGGAAGGGGCGCAGCCCCGCTACACCACATAAGGAGGAAAACACATTGGCAAAAGTTGGCAAGAAGTATGCTGAAGCAGCTAAGTTGGTCGACAAACAGAAGTTGTACGACGTAGCTGAAGCAGTAGACCTCGTGAAAAAAATGGATACCGCCAAATTTGACGAAACTGTCGAATTGTCCATAAAATTAAACGTAGATCCGAAATATGCCGACCAGCAGGTTCGTGGCGCCTTGGTTCTGCCTCACGGCATTGGTAAATCCAAGACGGTCCTCGTGTTTGCACAGGGCGACAAGGAAAAAGAAGCACAGGAAGCTGGCGCTGATTATGTCGGCGGCGACGATTTGGTCGAAAAGATCAAAGGCGGCTGGCTTGACTTCGACGTAGCTATCGCTACTCCGAACATGATGGGTAAAGTTGGCCGGTTAGGTAAGATCCTCGGTCCTAAAGGCTTGATGCCTAACCCGAAAATCGGCACTGTAACGATGGACGTTGCAAAAGCTGTTTCCGAAAGCAAAGCTGGTAAAGTAGAATATCGTACGGATAAAGCCGGCAATATTCATTCCCCTATCGGCAAAAAATCTTTCGATGCAAATAAACTGATCGAAAACCTTACGACTCTCGTCGACACGATTATCAAAGTTAAACCGTCGGGTGCCAAAGGCCAGTACATCAAATCCATTACGGTTAGCTCCACTATGAGCCCTGGTGTACACATTAACCAGTTCAGCATCAAGGGTGTCGTAAAAGCTGACGCAGAATAATTTAATATCTCTCTTAGCTGTAGACTGAAGGTATGTATAATGGACGCAAGTCCGCCATCTGAGGCTAAAACTAGCAGATACACTTACTGTGACTAGTTCGGCCTCATGGAAATGAGGCCGTTTTTTATTGCTAAGACGATATAAAAAATTTAATTCAAGGAGGTGTATCGAAGTCATGTCTACGTATGCAAAACATCAGGTATCCCCGGCAAAAGCTGCTGTTGTCGCTGAAATGAAAGAAAAGCTGCAGTCTGCTCAGGGTGCTGTTCTGGTCGGCTTTACCGGCCTGACTGTAGCTGACGTTACAAAACTTCGCCGTAAATTCCGCGAAGGCAACGTTGAATATAAAGTCATCAAAAATACGTTAACCCGTATTGCCATTGATGAACTCGGCTACAATGCATTGGATGAACATCTGGAAGGCCCGACAGCTATTGCGTATTCCACAGAAGATGCTGTAGCACCGGCAAAAATCCTGAAAGAATTCATCAAAGAAACGAAAACAGAAGCGCTGACGATCAAAGGCGGTATCGCTGATGGTCAGGTTATCGACGCAGCTGCTGTTGACGCACTGGCAAGCCTGCCAAGCCGCGAAGAACTTATCGCGAAAATCGTTGGCAGCATGCAGGCACCTATTTCCGGTCTGGTCAACGTACTTCAGGGCAATATCCGCAACGTCGTATATGTGCTTGACGCAGTACGCGCCAAAAAGGCTGAACAGGAATCTGCATAATGCAGCCTGAAAGAGCTCGCTCTTTCTCACGAATTGAATTACTTATACAACAGATATAACTATACTATGGAGGTATTTTAAAATGACTAAAGAAGAAATCATGCAAGCCATTGAAAACATGACTGTTTTGGAACTTTCCGAACTCGTAAAAGATATGGAAGAAAAATTCGGCGTATCTGCTGCTGCTCCTGTAGCTGTAGCTGCTGCTCCGGCTGCTGGCGGCGCTGCTGCTGAAGAAAAAACAGAATTCGACGTTGTTCTTACTTCCGCTGGCGAAAAGAAAATCGGCGTAATCAAAGTTGTCCGTGAAGTAACTGGCCTTGGCTTGAAAGAAGCTAAAGCTCTCGTTGACGGCGCTCCGAAAGCTGTTAAAGAAGGCGTTGCTAAAGCTGACGCTGAAGCTCTCAAAGCTAAATTGGAAGAAGCAGGCGCTTCTGTTGAACTGAAATAATTTCCGCCAGGAAATGACAGCCCTGCCGATCGCGTAATACACGCGGTTGGCAGGGCTTTTTATTTTGCGAGTATACACCTCTTCTTTGTATGGCCGGGCAAGTGTTAAATTGATAGATAAACAAAAAGCCTTCTTCGCTGTGTTTAGGGCAGTGGAGAAGGCTTTTTTGTTACTCTTGTATTGAAAATTACAGAAGCTGTTTCAGGCACGGTTCCAGCTGTACGCCTTCACGGTAGTCCGAACCTGCGTCATAGGTGTATTTAATGGCATAGCTCAGGAAATCAGCAGCCTTTTTGACGGCAGCGCCAAGGGATGCGCCGTTCAGGACAGAGCCTGTGAGGACGCTGGTAAAGATGTCGCCAGTACCGCAGGTACTGAAGGGCACGCGGGTGACAGCATATTCGTCAAAGACGTTGGACTTGGCATCGTAGCTGGCGATTTTGATTTCATCGGCTTGGGAGGGAACGCTGGTGATGACGACGGCTTTGGGTCCCTTGCTGCTCAGCTGGACGCAAATATCCTGCAGCGTTTCTGATGTAGGCGCCGTTTCGCTGTACGGGCGGTCCAGAAGCAGGCTAGCTTCGGTATAGTTTGGCGTAATGATCGTGGCCTTGCTGATGAGATCCTTCATTTCCGTAACAATATTCGGCTGGAAGACTGGATAGAGTTTTCCGTCATCGGCCATAGCCGGATCGACAACGACCAGGCCGTCCGATTTGACAAAGCGGCGAATTGCGTCTTTTACGACAGCAATCTGTCCGGCATCGGCGAGAAAGCCGCTGTATACGGCGTCATAGGAGAAGCCGAGCTTTTCCCACTGATCCATAAATTCATGCATATGAGGCGTAAAATCGGTGAATGTAAATTCTCCGTATGTCAGGTTATTGCTGAACAGCGCCGTCGGGAAAGGATTGACCTGAATACCCATGGCCGAAATAACAGGAATCGCCGCAGTCAGAGAGCAGCGCCCAAAAGAACACATATCGTGAACCGCTAATACTCGTTTTAATGTCATTATTCATACCCCCTAAGGTAAACTGTATCACTATTTTATCGCTTTATCGGGGTAATGTAAATAAGACAGATACGATTTGTTCTGTCTTGCTGCCTGTACCGGCTTTGCTATCTATGATATAATGACACGTGCATATATTGTGGAGAATAGGAGTCGAAAGGGCGGAAGAGAGAAATGGCGCAGGAAGAAAAGATACGCATGGGTATCAGCGTGAAAGCCATGATTTTTCATGAAGGCAAGTTGTTGATTTTACAGAAAAACGATGCAGAAGGGCTGCATCACTGGGAGTTCCCCGGCGGCGGCCTGCAGTTTGGCGAAGATTTTGAAGCAGGACTGCGCAGGGAAGTTCGGGAAGAAACGGGCCTGGATGTCGAGCTGGAAGCGCCGGCCGGGATTTGGAGTTATCAGAAGAGAAATGGCCAGTTTTTGAACGGCGTTATTTTTACGGCTATGGCAGTGACGGCGAACGTGCGTCTTTCAGAAGAACATCTGGCCTACCATTGGGTGACAGCTGACGAATTTCCAACCTACCGGCTGCATGGCTCGCTGCAGCGGTCTCTGCGGCAGATGAAAGGTTTTGCCTATGATCGGAGCTATGCCCTGCTGCAGACGTTTTTAGCACGGATACAGGAGAAATAGATATGGATAGGCTACGACAGCAGCGTGCCCCTTTTGCAGAGGCGCTGGAAGCATATTGTGCGAAGCATATGGTGCCTTTTCATACGCCAGGGCATAAAGCAGGGAACGGGGCGCCTGCCTATGAGAAAGCTCTCTTTGGCGACGCTCTGCGCCGTGATTTGGGGCTCATGTATGCTCTGGATGATTTGTTTCAGCCTGAAGGCCCGCTGAAAGAGGCCATGGAACTGGCTGCTGATCTGTACGGAGCAGGGCAGACCTTTTTCTCGATTAACGGCACAACGGCCTGCATTGAAGCCATGATCCTGGCTGTATGCCGCCGCGGCGATGAAATCATTATCCCCCGCGAAGCCCATCGTTCGGTGATGGGCGGCTTGGTCCTGAGCGGTGCTGTGCCGGTATATATGGAAAGCCGGTTTGCCGAGAAAGAGCAGATTTCCCTCGGCCCTGACCTGGCAAGTCTGCAGCAGGCTATTGCTGCCCATCCCCAGGCAAAAGCCGTTTTATTTACGTATCCCACCTATGACGGCATTGCTGTGAAACTGACGGAAATGACGGCGTATGCACATGCTCACGGCCTTATGGTCCTGGTCGATGAAGCGCATGGAGCACACCTGCCTTTCTCGCCGGATCTGCCGGCATCTGCCCTGTCCTGCGGGGCAGACTGTACAGCTCAGAGTACGCATAAGCTGACGGGCTCACTGACCCAGACGTCCATGCTGCACTGCCGCCGCGGATTTCCTCTGACTGAGAAAGTGCGGGCCGCTATGGCTCTGGTTCAGTCGACGAGCCCTCATTACTGGTTCCTGGCGTCTCTGGACAGTGCCCGGCAGCAGCTGGCTCTCTATGGGGAAGAACGGATTGCCGGCGCAGTGGCGTTGGCCAGGAAGATTCGCAATTCATTGAATCAGATTCCAGGAATTCATTCTTTTGGCCGGGAAATCCTGTCCTATGACAGCGTAGCGGCCTTAGATGAAACGAAGGTTACCATTGATTTTGCCGGCTTGGGGCTGGATGGCAGACAGGCAGAGCAGCTCCTCCGCCGTGAAGGCATCGAAGTGGAACTGGTAGCAGCGCATCACGTCCTGGCTCTGATTACGCTGGGAGACGATGCAGAATCGGCTGCAGCGCTGGTCCGGGCCTGCACGCACATTGCCGGCGGCCGCCAGGCGCGGTCCGTGTCGGTACAGCCGGAACGGCCTCTTCCCCGGCCTGAGGTCGTCGTATCGCCGCAGGATGCGTGGAATGGCGATACCGAATGTATTCCTTTAGACAGCGCACGGGATTGTATTGCTGCCGAGACCATTACCTTTTATCCGCCAGGAATTCCGGTCATTGCCTTAGGGGAACGCATGACAGCCGAGGTGCTGACGTATATACGGGAAAAAATGGCTGCCGGGTATACGCCTAATGGGCCGGCAGATGGTTCGCTGCGAACGATTCGCATACTGAAAAGGTGAAGAAAATGAAAGGTAAATTAGTGATTATTGAAGGCGGCGACGGCAGCGGCAAGGCGACGCAGACGGATCTTCTCGTCCGGCGCCTGCGCCAGGAAGGCTGCCAGGTCCGCTCTGTAAGTTTCCCCGATTATGACAGTGAGTCGAGCGCCCTGGTCAAAATGTACCTGCGCGGTGATTTCGGCACTGATGCTGATGCGGTCAATCCCTATGCGGCTTCTGCGTTTTACGCCGTCGACCGCTTTGCGTCGTACCAGATGCAGTGGAAGCGGTTTTTGCTGGACGGCGGCATCGTCGTAGCTGACCGGTACACGACGAGCAATATGCTCTATCAGATGATCAAGATAGAGGGAGAGAAAGCTCAAACTGCCTATCTGGACTGGCTGTGGGACTTTGAATTTGTCAAACTGGGACTTCCCGTTCCCGACGCCGTCGTATTGCTGGATGTGCCCTTGACGGTGACGGAACAGCTCATGGCCAACCGGCAGGGAAAAACGGGCGGCACTACCGGTGATATTCATGAAGGCAATGAAGGGTTTCTGCGGAAATGCCATGATGCCTATGACGTCCTGGCCCGCCGGTACGGCTGGCTGCGCGTATCCTGTGCACAGGAAGGACAGATGCGGCCGGCAGGGGCTATTCATGATGATGTATACCAGCTGGTGCAGGTTGTGCTGAACCTATAGAG
>NZ_CATWFF010000097.1 GCF_958350005.1 uncultured Megasphaera sp.
ATTCTATCTATATCATTCAATTATTCACGCATGGTATAATGATCATGTAAAAAGAAGAAAGGAGGTGACAGTTTATGAAAAAGATTGTATTGCCATTAAAACAACATGTAGGCGGGCCGTGCAGCCCGATTGTACAGGTTGGCGATGCTGTCCAGCGGGGACAGCTCATTGCAGTGCCCAAGGGATTGGGTGCCAATCTTCATGCCAGCTATTCCGGGACGATTGCGGAAGTTACAGATGATCACATCGTTATCGACGCAGCAGATACGCAGGATTTTTCCTCGTATGTACCCATTCCGGAATGTGCTACGAAACTGGAAGCCATTGCAGCTGCCGGCGTAGTTGGTGCAGGCGGTGCCGGATTCCCGACAGCAGTCAAGCTGAAGACGGAAATTCCCAATGGTGCGTTTATCGCCAATGCAGCAGAATGCGAACCGCTCCTAGCCCATAATATTCATCAAGTAGAACATCATGCGGCACAGCTGGTACGCGGTGTAAAATACTGCATGGAAATCACAAAAGCGCCGAAAGGCTATATTGCGATTAAACCAAAGCACCGGAAGGCTGTCATTGAGCTGATTAAGGCGACGAAGGACGAACCGAATATTGATGTGTTCCGGCTGCCTGATATGTATCCGGCCGGAGACGAACGGGTTATTGTCCGCGAGGTTCTGGGCATTACTCTCGAACCGGGACAGCTCCCAGGCACAGTCGGCGCGTGCATCGACAACGTGGAAACGATTAAGCATATTGTCGAAGCCATTGAAAACCGCAAGCCCGCCATTGACAAGGACGTGACCGTATCCGGACGAGTACAGCATAAGGAATCTGTATTTGTCGATGTTCCTATTGGCACACCGGCAAGAGACTTGCTGGAACGGGCCGGCGGTTTTGTGGAACCGCACGGAGAAATCGTCGTCGGCGGGCCGCAGACCGGACGCCGGGGCAGCGAAGACTCGCCGGTTACGAAGACGAGCGGAGCCTTTTTGGTAGCTATGCCATTCCCGCAGGAAAAACGAGACGTTGGCATTTTGATTTGCGAATGCGGCGGCTCGGAAGAACGGCTGACCCAGGTTGCGGAAAGCATGGGCGCCAAAGTCGTTGCCAAAGAGATGTGCAAGCGCATGGTTGAAGTAAATGGACGATACAGATGTGGGCTTCCGGGTGTATGCCCGGGGCAGGCAGAAAAAGTCATTGCTCTCAAGAATGCGGGAGCAAAAGTGCTGGTAGTCGGAACTTGCTCGGAATGAACGAACACCGTCATGGGTGTAGCTCCTAGGTTAGGAGTTCCGGTTTATCATCATACTGACCACGTACTGCGTGCTGATGGTCACAGGCTGTATCGCAAACTTCCCACCAAGTAAGACGTATATCATGAATTGTGAAATTGCGTACAATGTAGGAGGTACTTATATGTCGATTACAGCTGAAACGGCGAAAGAACACGCCAAAGACCCAGCAGTATTGTGCTGCCGTGCCGAAGCTGGCACTGTATTACAGTCCTCTAATCTGGAAGATCCCAATATCTTCCCGGATTTAGAAGATTCTGGATTGCTCACCATTCCAGATAATGTTTTGAAGATTGAACAAGTTCTTGGGGCAACCTTGAAAGTAACAGCTGATTCCCTCGTTCCCCTGACTCCGGATATGCTTGACGGCGTAAAAGCTGCTGAAGAAGAAGCTCCGGCTGAAGCTCCCGCAGAAGAAGCGGCAGCTCCGGAACCGGCTGCAGCTGCACCGGCAGCACCGGTCGCTCCGGCAGCATCGTCAGTCGTAACGGCTGGCGGCACTGTGAAGATTCACATTGCCGAAGGCAAGGGCATTGACCTGGAATTTCCCGTCGGCATCGGCGGTGTAGCGGCTCCGGCTGCTGCAGCACCGGTTGCAGGCGCTCCGGCAGCGGCATCTGTCCCGGCTGCGGCAGAAGTTCCGGCAGAACCAGCTGCACAGGAAGAAAATGCTGTTAAAGTTCGTGAACTGCGTCATGATCATTTAAAGATCGAAAAAGTCGTATTCGGTGATGAAACGAAAATCGAAGGTACGACCTTGACGATTCGCAAAGATGGTATTTGCGAAGAAGCCGTAGATTCACAGGAACTGGTAGAAAAGCTTGAACTGGACATCATCACGCCGGACCGGTATGGTGAATACAGCAACACGATTATGGACGTACAGCCTATTGCCGTTAAAATGGAAGGCGAACTTGGCGAAGGCGTTACCCGTGTGCTCGACGGCGTTATCTTCATGGTAACCGGTACGGACCATAACGGCGTACAGATCGGCGAATTTGGTTCCAGCGAAGGCGAAATGGACAAGAACATCATGTGGGGCCGTCCGGGCGCTCCGGATAAAGGCGAAATCTTTATCCGCACGAACGTCACGATTAAAGCTGGTTCCAACATGGAACGTCCAGGTCCCTTGGCGGCTCATCGGGCATCGGATCATATTTGCGAAGAAATCCGCCAGGCCATTAAGAAAGCTGATGAATCCCTCGTAACAGAAAAAGAAGAAATCGTTCAGTATCGTCACCCCGGCAAGCCGAAAGTCGTTATCGTCAAGGAAATCATGGGTCAGGGCGCTATGCATGACAACCTGATTCTGCCGACGGAACCGGTAGGCACGTTGGGTGCAAAACCGAATGTTGACTTGGGCAACATGCCGGTTATGCTCAATCCGTTGGAACTCGTAGACGGTGCTATTCACGCACTGACCTGCATTGGGCCGGCATCGAAGGAAATGTCCCGTCATTACTGGCGTGAACCTCTCGTTCATGAAGCCATGAAAGATGACGAAATCGACTTGATTGGCGTTATGCTCGTCGGTTCGCCGCAGGCTAACTCCGATAAATTCTATGTATCCAGCCGCGTAGGCCAGACTGTAGAATGCCTCGGTGTTGACGGTGCTATCGTCACGACAGAAGGCTTCGGCAACAACCACGTCGACTTTGCTTCCCATATCGAACAGATCGGCAAACGGGGCGTCAAAGTCGTAGGTGCTTCGTACTGCGCCGTTCAGGGTGCTCTCGTTGTCGGCAACCAGTATATGGGCGCCATGTGCGACAACAACAAGTCGAAGCAGGGCATTGAAAACGAAATCTTGGCCAACAACACGCTGTGCCAGGAAGATGCCATCCGCCAGCTGGCTATGCTCAAAACCCTTATGGGCGGCGGCACCATTAAAGCAGCTGAACGGAAATGGAATCCCAACGTTAAGCAGAACAACATTGAAATCATTGAAAAGACGACAGGCCGCAAGATTGACCTCGTAGACAATGAACAGGTTCTGCCGAAGAGCAAGAAACGGTTGGAAAAATATGAACCGGAAGACTAACAGTCTGTCTGGTTTAAGGAGATGATAC
Source organism: uncultured Megasphaera sp. (assembly GCF_958350005.1). Classification (GTDB taxonomy): domain Bacteria; phylum Bacillota; class Negativicutes; order Veillonellales; family Megasphaeraceae; genus Megasphaera. The sequence continues at coordinate 3,359 of NZ_CATWFF010000097.1, forward strand.
CCATGGGCACTGAACATGAACTGAAATATACGTCCAGTGAATGCATGTATGAAGGCATTATCGTGGAAGTCCACGACGGCGGTGTCGTTATCGACTTAAAAGGACGTCTGGGACAGCTTCGCATTCCCAAACGGATGATCATTTCCAACTATGATCTGAAAGTCGGTCAGGAAGTGGGATTCCTTATGTCCTACCCTGAAGTCTTCGATGAAGAACCGGTGCCGCAGTACGTTCGCGCTATTGAACGGCAGCGGAAAATCATGGAAGAACGTAAACAATCGGAATCGTAAGAGAGGAGAATCAGCCTTATGAGCTTAACAGTATTCGAAGGCCTGCAATCTGAGATTTATGTGCCAATTACACCTAAATCCATTTTCACGCCTGTTACCAAACCCCTGAAAGAAATGCGCATTGCTCTGGCTTCTGCCTGCGGCGCGCACTTGAAATCAGATAAACGCTTTAACCTTGCTGGCGATACGTCATTCCGGGTTATTCCCGATAACACGCCAACATCGGATTTGATGATTTCTCACGGCGGCTATGACAACTCTGACGCCAACCGTGACATCAACTGCATGTTCCCTCTGGACCGTCTTCATGACCTGGTCAAAGAAGGATTTATTAAGGAAACAGCTCCCTTCCATTATGGCTTCATGGGCGGCGGCGGCGACCAGACCGCATTCCATGACGTAACGGGCCCGGAAATTGCCAAACAGTTAAAAGCAGAAAACGTCGATGGCGTTATTCTGACCGCCGGGTGAGGCACTTGCCACAGAACTGCCGTGATCGTGCAGAGAGCTATTGAAGAAATTGGTATTCCTACGATTATTATTGCCGCCCTGCCTCCTGTTGTAAGACAGAATGGTGCGCCTCGTGCAGTTGCACCGCGCGTTCCCATGGGCGCCAATGCTGGTGAACCGCATAACATTCCGATGCAGCTGGGTATCGTCCGCGATACGCTGCAGCAGCTGGAAGATATTCAGACGCCGGGCAAGATTGTTCCGCTGCCGTATGAATATATTGCGCATATTTAACAGTATCGCATAGTGTATAAAGCAGGTGGGAATATGAACGGAGAACCTTTGAAGATTCGTGTGTTCCACATGCAGGAAGTGACCCTGGGCAGGCACGTGCGCGTCGAAGCCGACAAGCTCGTCGTGCCGGCTGTCCTGGATCATGAATTTCCGCATATTGAACCTGTCAACGTTCAAATCCTGCCGCCGCATGTCCGTGACGTTCAGACCAATACGATTATGGATGTTATTCCCATATCAACAAAAGTATTGGGAACTATTGGTTCGGGAATCACGCATACCCTTACAGGGGTATGCGTGGTTTTATGCGGCGCTATACGGGATGGCGAGCAAATGCATGAATTTGGTTCCAGTGAAGGCAATCTTCGCGAGACGATGAAAGCCAATCGTGCAGGAACACCGAAAGATACAGATTACATCATTTTATTAGATGTGACGGCCAAACGGGAATGTACACTTACAAGACAGCTTTGTATGGATATGTTTTCCCTGGCAGACACCTTTATTCAGACCATACGGGAGCAGCTGAAAGTATTGGACGGAAAAGAGGCTGCTGAAACCCATGTCTATGAAGAACAGTCACACCCGGGCAAGCCCCGCGTAGCCTTAGTCAGGCAGGTAGCCGGACAGGGAGCCATGTATGATACGATGGTATTCCCCAAGGAACCCAGCGGATTTGCCGGCGGACTTTCCATCATCGATATGAATAATATGCCTGTGTTGCTGACTGCCAATGAGTTTCGTGACGGCGCACTGCGCGCCATGGTATAGGAAGAGGTGGGCCTATGGGAATTGGACCGTCAACGAAAGAAACATCGAAGCATTATTTTGAAGATCCCTTGGTAAAGGCTTTTGCCGGCGATCCTGATATTGATTTCTGCGGTGTTATCGTCGTAGGTACGCCACAGGATAACCGGATGAAGCATCTCGTAGGGCAGCGTACGGCAGCGTGGCTGAAAGCCATGGCCTGTGACGGCGCCGTCATTTCTGCTGATGGCTGGGGCAACTCCGACGTAGATTTCATGAATACAATGGAGCAGATTGGCCAGCGGAATATCAGCATTGTAGGGCTAAAATTTATTGGCAAGCAGGCGAATTTTGTCGTTGCCAATGAGTATACACAGCAGGTGCTGGATATTAACAAGTCGGCTGAAGGGATTGAAACGGAAGTTGTAGGAGAAAACGCAATTGCTCATATTGATGCTGTCAAGGCCTTGGCAGCGATCAAACTGGTAATGCGGAAAGATAAGAAATAACCTTCTAATGTGCAAGACGTTCGTGACTATGACTGACAGGTGTCAGTTATAGAAAGGAGGCATTATATTATGAAATTTTCGAAAATGATTGCAGCCATTGATTCGCACACAGCTGGTGAAGCAGCTCGTCTGATTATCGGCGGTGTTACAAAGTTCCCAGGCAAGACGATGGCGGAAAAGAAGATTTACCTGGAAGAACACAATGATACGCTGCGGAAAACGCTGATGCTGGAACCGAGAGGTCATCATGACATGTTTGGCGCCTTCATATGTGAACCAGTTCACGAAGAAGCCGATTATGGCATCATTTTTATGGATTCGGGCGGATATTTAAACATGTGCGGCCACAACACGATCGCTGCCATGACCGCTGCTGTTGAATGCGGCTGGGTCGACGTTCCGGAAGGAGCGAAGGAAGTAAAGGTCGTTCAGGATGCACCGGCCGGCGTTATTCACGGAACTGTATATTTAAAGGAAAATTATGAAGCAGACCATGTATCCTTTGAAAACGTAGAATCCTTCCTGTATAAAGAAAATGTAGCTGTTCACGTTCCTTCTCTGGGTAAGGATATTCACTGCGATATTTCCTTTGGCGGCAGCTTCTTTGCCATCCTTCCGGCAACGGAAGTAGGCATGGATATTTGCCCGCAAAATGCCAGCAAGTTTGCCAAGATCGGCATGGAAATCCGCGATGCTGTTAACGAACAGGTAGAAATTCAGCATCCTACGCTGGCTCATATTAAGACTGTCGATTTAGTCGAATTTTACGGCCCGGCCAAGAGCCCTGATGCAACGTTCCAGAACGTTGTCGTATTCGGTGACGGCCAGGTTGACCGCTCTCCCTGCGGCACCGGCACAAGTGCCAAAGTTGCTACACTCCATGCCAAAGGAGAACTGAAGGTCGGCGAACACATCATTTACGAAAGCATTTTAGGTACGAAGTTTAAAGGCGAAGTGCTGCGGGAATGTGAACTGGCCGGCCGTAAGGCAATTATTCCCCGCATTTCCGGTTCCGCCTCTATTGTGGGATTCAATACGTTCCTCATCGATCCGAAGGATCCCCTGGGCGATGGATTCTTGTTGGGATAGGGGGAATGACATATGATCGTAACAGCACTGTTAGGTTTATTAGGTGTGTTATTCCTGTTCTTCCTGATCGTATTTATTCGGGATCTCATTGCAGTTCGTCATGAACCGAGTGAAGAAAGTATCCCTGCTTTCGGCATTATCGGCTTGATTGCCAATTTCTTTGATACCCTGGGGATTGGCAGTTATGCGCCGACGACGGCCATGCTGAACGTAGCCAAACAGGTTAAAAACGATAAGAAGCTGCCGGGGATTCTGACTGTCGGTTGTACCGTTCCCGTTCTTACCGAAGCATTCCTGTTCATTCAGAGCGTAGAAGTAGAGCCGGTTACGCTGTTTGCCCTGATTATTTCTTCGGTTATCGGTGCAGCTGTAGGCGGCAAGCTGGTTACGAAACTGCCGGAACAGAAAGTACAGCTCTATCTGGGCATTGCTCTGGTACTGACAGCTTTTGTCATGCTGGGCAAGCAGCTGGGACTCATGGATTTCCTGAGTGCCGGCAATACGGAAATTGGCCTGAGCGGCGTTAAGCTGGTCGTAGCTGTTGTCTTTAACTTCATCTTCGGCGCCCTCATGACGATTGGCTGCGGATTGTATGCACCCTGCATGGCCATGATTTACATGCTCGGTCTGAACCCGCTCGTAGCATTCCCGGTTATGATGGGGTCCTGCGCAGCCCTCATGCCTGTTGCAGCCTATGAATTTATCAAAGCTCGCGACTATGCTCCGAAAGGATGCCTGGCCATGGCTATTGGCGGCGTCATTGGTGTATTCCTGGCGGCTAAGCTGGTTACCAGCATGGATTTGTATGTCCTGACCTGGCTGGTTATCTGCGTCGTCCTGTACACTGGCGTTATGTACGTCCGTCGTAGTACGAAGAAAAAAGATACCTATGTTGCCGCACAGGGTACGGATCAATAGCAGAATGTAAACGAAGAGTCTGGTAATTTTGAAATGTAACAGAATTATCAGGCTCTTTTTTATCAGAAGTTGAAAAAATAAAAGTCAACGGAGAATAGGTTGTACAGTATAAAAAGAAGATGTTATAATGAAGTCAATTATT
>NZ_CATWFF010000098.1 GCF_958350005.1 uncultured Megasphaera sp.
CTATTAATAGCGGAGATTAGGTGATATTTCATGCAAGTTCCACAAAACCATACCTTTACTGCTGAAGGCACGGGATTAGACGCAATTTCCGGCCGCATTATCATGGAAAGCGTGCCGGGCCGTCAGATTACACTGGCTCATATCATAGCCAGCCCGGATCCTATTTTATATCGCAAGCTGGGGCTGGACCCTACGATTGATTACCGCAGTTCTGCCATTGGCATTTTATGCCAGACTCCGTATGAAACGGCTATCATCACGGCCGACATTGCCCTGAAAGCAGCTGCTATCCGCCTCGGCTTTGTCGATCGCTTCAGCGGAACCCTGGTCGTAACCGGAACCATTTCGGATGTGACTATTGCATGGGAACAATCTCTGGCCTATGCCTCTTCTGTTTTAGGTTTTGACGTCTGCCAGATTACCAAAGCCTGATACTGTCTTTGCCAACCAACAACGAGAGAAAGGAGGATTCGTATGCCATGAAGAAAATTATGCTCATCGGACGAACGGGAGCCGGTAAAACAACGCTGACTCAGGCGCTGCAGGGAAAGAAAATCAAATATCACAAAACGCAGTATGTGAACTACCACGATGTCATTATTGACACGCCAGGAGAATATTGCGAAAACCCATCACTCGTTCGTGCGCTCATTGTATATTCTCACGAAGCGGACATGATCGGCCTGCTGGTAAATGCAGCCGAGCCATACAGTTTATACAGCCCGAACATTGTGTCTCTCAGCACCCGCGAGGTTATCGGCATTGTCACGCACATTCATGATGCCTATGCCAATTTGCCGCAGGCAGCGTTGTGGCTGGAAAATACGGGATGTAAAAAAGTATTCTATATTGACTCCGTAACGGGAGAAGGAATTCCTGAACTTCTGGCATACTTGAAAGAAGACGGTGATGTGCTTCCCTGGGACGAAAAATATGCTTTAGAAGTACAGCATGACTATGAGCTGCGTCAAGCAGCCAGCGTTAAGGAGGACTAATATTATGTTTCCGTATATCAGTGAGTTTGTAGGTACTTTTTTATTGTTGCTTCTCGGTAATGGCGTCTGTGCCAACGTATTCCTGAAAAAATCCAATTTCAACGGCGGCGGCCTGTGCATGGTCACCTGCGCATGGGGTCTGGCCGTTATGATTCCGGCCTATACCTTTGGCGCTTACTCAGGTGCTCATTTTAATCCGGCCCTTACCATTGGCCTGGCTGTAGGCGGCCTGTTCCCGTGGGATATGGTTCCGGGCTATGTTATCTGTCAGTTTGCCGGCGGTTTCTGCGGCGGCGCTCTCGTCTCCATTATGTTCCATGACCAGTTTGCAGCCACAGAAGATCAGGCTACGAAACTGGGCGTATTCTGTACAGCACCGGCAGTCCGCAACTTGCCGCTGAACTTCCTGAGTGAATTTGTCGGCACAGCCGTACTCCTGTTTGCTATCCTCGGCATTTCCACCGCTACAGGCATTAAACCGGCTCCTGGTCAGGGCCTGGCTATTGGTCTGAATTATATCTTTGTATTTGGCATTATCGTATCCATTGGCCAGTCCTTTGGCGGTCTCACAGGGTATGCCATTAATCCGGCCCGTGACTGGGGTCCCCGTCTGGCTCATACGTTGATGCCCATTCCCGGCAAGGGCTCCTCTCATTGGGGTGACTATGCGCTGATTCCGCTGCTTGGCCCTGTTTGCGGCTCCATTGCAGGCGTACTGCTCTATCAGTTTATATTCTCATTTGCCGGCAAATAAGTACACATACAAAGGCTGTTTCACTGCAGGCATCTGCAGAAAACAGCCTTTCTTTTTTATCACGTAAGGAGATATGCTATGGATCATACGTTGACCGATTTTTTTAACTCTCTGGATACACTGTACGCCCAGGGAAAGACGCAGGAAATCGAGCCCTTTCTTCGCCATACCCTGGAAGAACACCGCGTCTGCTGCGGCGGCCATGACCAGATCTTTACGGCAGCCCTCAATGAACTGGGCACGTACTACCGTGGAGCCAGCCGGTATGACGAAGCGCTGCGGGCCTTTGAATCGGCCGGCCAGGATATTCTCAGCTACGGCACAAAAGATACGATGGATTATGCAACGAACCGTCTGAATCTGGCCGGAACGCTGCGGCTCATGAAACAGTACCAGCAGGCCCTCCCCCTGTACATGGAGGCAGCCGATATTTACAGCCGCATCTCCGGCCGGCGGAGCTATCACTATGCAGCAGCCCTGAACAACCTGTCCCTCATCTACCTGGATCTCAGGCAGTACCGGCAGGCTCTGGACTATGCACAGCAGGCACTGCAGATTATCGGCATTTTGCCGGGGCATCCGGAAGAACGGGCCATTTCACTCATTAACAGCAGCACTGCCAGCTGGTACCTGGGAGAAGCCGAAAAAGCAAGGGAAGGCGCAGAGAAAGCCCTGGCCCTATATGAATCGCTTCCCGAAAAAGGCGTGCATTATGCAGCAGCCCTGAATTTATGCGGCACTATCGACATGGATCAGAAGCGCTATGAAAGTGCCTGGAAGCGCTTTGTTCAGGCCGCCGAGTATACGAAAGGCATCTTCGGGGAAAACGATGAATATAAGCAGGCCATGGCAAATGCAACCCTGGCCAGAGAGCATCTTCCTACTCCGTCGGCACCAGAACAGGATCATATGTACAGTCTGCCCCGCATGGAAACGGCGCCTGCCTCTCCGGCAGCGCAGAGAGGCGCAAAAACGCCGGGCTCGCCGGAAGAAAAACCAGGCCTTACGCTATGCCGGGCCTATTATGAAGAAATAGGCCGTCCGATGATCGAGCGGGACTTTGCTGACGTACAGGACCGCATTGCTGTCGGCCTCGTCGGTGACGGATCGGAATGTTACGGATTTGACGACGCCATTTCCCGCGACCACGACTGGGGCCCGTCGTTCTGCCTGTGGCTGACCAACGAAGACTATGCCAAATTCGGCCAGGCCCTGCAGCAGGCCTACGATGCCCTGCCCAAAACCTTCCGCGGCTATACGCGGAAGGTCGCCCCTGGCGGAGAGGGCCGTGTCGGCGTCCTGCGCATTTCTGACTTTTACCGCCAGTTTACCGGCTTGTCCCATGCACCGGAAAGTATAGACCAGTGGAATCGCCTGGATGAAACCTATCTGGCCAAAGCCACAAACGGCGAAGTCTTTGCCGATCTGCTGGGACGGTTTACGTCTATTCGCAATGCCCTGCTTTCCTATTATCCGGAAGATGTGCGGCTGAAAAAAATAGCCCTCCGGGCTGCTGTCATGGCCCAGAGCGGGCAGTATAATTACGCCCGCTGCCTGAAGCGAAAGGAAATGGTCGGCGCAAACTGCGCGCTCTACGAATTTATCCGGGCCGCCATGTCCATGGCCTATCTGCTCAACAGGCGGTATATGCCGTTTTACAAATGGGCCCACCACGGTCTGCAGTATCTGCCAGTCCTGTCCGTACTGCACGAAAAGATTCAGCACCTCAGTACCTGCGTCGATACGGATACCAAAGAAGCGCTCATAGAAGATATTTGCAGCGACATTCGTCAGGAATGGCGCCGCCAGCATATAGCGGACGGCTCAGACAATTTCCTGATTACCTATGGCCCACAGATTATCAGCCACATTCAGAATGCGCAGCTGCGGTCCCTGCCCATTATGCAAGCCTACTAGGAGGAACGACGTATGGAAAAAGACACCCTCATTGCCCAGATTATTGCCCTGGAATGGCCCATGTTCACCAGCGTCCATCATACCAGCGGCCGCGCCCTCTGCCAGGACGACGAAAAGACCTTTCTCATCATGCGGACCAGCCAGTTCATGGCCTGGGATGAAGCGACGCTGCAGTCCTATCTGCATGACCTGCAGCAGGCTGCAGATGCCGACGAAAATCTCATGACCTTTAAATACGGCTATATGATGGAAACGACTCATCCTGCCGAATATGAGATTATTAAAGAAGAACTGCCGTCTATTTCCATGAAAAAACGGCAGCTTGTCATGGCCATTCTGCGTCAGCAAATCCGCTGGATTACAGAAACAGCTGCGGACTATCCCAATATTATTCGCCACGGCCGCCCTATTCGCGAATCGCAGGCTCAACAGGGCGAAACGGCCTTTGAAACCTACACGCGGTGCGAACTCATGACGTACTCGGAAAAAACGATTACGTCCTTATGGCAGCACATACAGCGCCTGAAAGCACAGGGCCGCAATATGAACGAAGAAGTCTTGCAGCATACGGCAGCGCTGTACGGTCTGAAAACGATTGCCGCGTTATAATCCTGAAAGTCCCATATACGAATACACAGAGAATCCGGCTGTGCATCTGCAGCTGTATATACAAAAAGAACGCTTCCACACACAGAAGCGTTCTTTTTGTATTTCTGTTTTAAAATCCGGCAGTTATGCGAAGGTCTGTTCTGTCCGGTTAATAATTTCATCCTGCAGGGCTTTGTCGAGATTATTGAAATAATCGCTGTACCCGGCTACGCGGACAATGAGGTTTTCATATTGTTCCGGATGTTTCTGCGCATCCAGGAGCGTTGCCCGGTCAATAACGTTGAACTGAATATGATGGCCGTCCATGGTGAAATAGGACCGTACCAGGGCTGCCAAATGGGTAAGACCGGCTTCGCCGGCAACGACGGACGGCGTAAACTTCTGATTGAGAAGGGCTCCGCCGGTTTTAAGCTGTTCCAGTTTGGCACACGATTTGATAACTGCTGTCGGGCCATTTGTGTCGGCTCCTTTTTCCGGAGCAATGCCGTCAGGAAGAGGAATGCCGGCTTTGCGGCCATTGGGGCTGGCCTGCATGACGGAACCGAAGTAGACATGGCACGTTGTGGGCAAAAATTCCACAACCGTCCGCGAGCCCTTCGGCGTTTTCCGTCCGGCAATGGTCGCCTGCAGCGCCTTGTCCACGTCATGGAGCACACTGTCTGCATAGTCATCATCATTGCCGAATTTCGGTGTTTCTTTAGTGACGGCATGGAAAATATCGTCATAGCCTTCAAAATTATGAGCACATGCATCGAGGAGATCGGCCATGGAAAAGGCATGATCTTCAAAAACCTGTTTCTTAATGGCTACGAGGGAGTCCGTAATCGTCGCAATGCCGACACACTGGATGTAGCTCGTGTTGTAGCGGGCACCGCCGGCATTATAATCTTTCCCGGCAGCAATGCAGTCATCCGTAATGACGGACAGCAGCGGCACAGGCATATATTCCATATACAGCCGTTCAATGACGTTATTGCCGGCTACCTTGACATCGACTACGTACTTGAGTTCTTTCAGGAAAGCCTGCCACAGATCTTCATAGGACGCAAAGGTCGTAGGATCGCCTACATCGATGCCGACCTGCTGCTTCGTATAGTGATCGTAGCCCCGCGTCAGGACAAGTTCCAGGACTTTAGGCACATTCAGATAGCCTGTCAGGACATAGGCTTCCTTCCCTGCCGTACCGGCTTCTACGCAGCCGCTGGCAATGCCGCAGGCCCGGGCATCGTCGAGAGATTTGCCCAGATACATGAGTTCCTGGATGATAGCTTCGCTGTTGTAAAAGGCAGGCTGCCCCCAGCCTTTGCGGGAAATTTCCAGCGCCCGCCGCAGGAACCGTTCCGGCGATTTCCGGGAAATCTGCACATTGGAGCTCGGCTGAAGGAGACGCATTTCATCCATAACATCGAGGATGAGGTAGCTCACGTCACTGACGCCGCTCGTACCGTCTGGACGGAGAGCGCCTGTATTGAAGTTGCAGAAATCCGTATACGTCGCACTTTCTTTCAGCGTAATGCCCACTTTCGGCGGTGCCGGCTGGTTATTAAACTGAATCCAGAGAGCTTCCAGCAGTTCCTTGGCCCGTTCCCGCGTCAGCGTCCCTGCTTCGATTTCTGCATCATAGAACGGTTCCAGGTACTGATCGAACTTACCTGGTGAATAGGCATCCCAGTTGTTCATTTCCGTCGTTACGCCAATATGGGTAAACCAGTACATCTGGATGGCCTGACGGAACGTCTTCGGTGCATGAGCCGGCACGACATCGCAGACAGCGGCAATATCCAGCAGATCCTGGCGCCACTGGGGATCTGTTTCCACAGCAGCCATGTCGCGGGCCAGTTTGGCATACCGTTCGCCCAGGAGTATCATGCCTTTGCAGACCCAGATCATGCCTTCCCATTCTTCCCGCTTCTGCAGGGCATCTACATCATTATTCCAATCGAGTGTATCGATGCGGTGCTGAATATCGGCCATGAAATCAGCGTAGCCTTTCTGGTATATTTTGCCGTCTGCTACGGTATGGCCAGGGCCGCGCTGGTGCAGGAATTCCGTATACATGCCAGCTTCAAACAGTTTCTGCCATTCTTCCGGCAGAAGAGCGGTCATCTTCGTCAGCATGGCCCGGTCTTTCCAATAGGGAATAATCACATCCCGCTGAATCCGTTTATCTTCGTCACTGACACGGAAGAATACCCGTTCCCGGTTATTCATGTTGTCAAAGTCTTCCAGTGTGTGGCAGCACAGTTCCGGGAATGTCGGTGCAGCCCACGGCTTATCCCCTTTTTCACCGACAATGAGGGACCCTTTCCCCAAGTATAAGGTCCGATGCTTCATAATATAGTAAAACGATTTGCCCCGCAGCACCGGAATCGAGCAGGTGCCTTCATATTTTTTGTACGCTTCTGTCAGCAATACGGCCCGTTCCATGGAAATGGACGGAACACTTTCGTGCACGCTCATTTCACGGAGGCGCCGGATTCGTTCCGTACATCCCCGCCGTCCTTCTACTACTTTCTGCGGTACTTTTTTCGCAGCTTTCGGCAATACCTTTTCTGCTGCTTTCTGTGGTGCTTTTACTGCTGCCATCGTCATGTGTAAGTCCCCCTTTGTATGATAATCCCTCTAAAATAATACAATACTCCTTTATAAGGCAGGTTCAGCCGCCAATGACGGTGTCATACCCTGCCTGCAGAAACAGCTGCCTGACATGCTCCAGAGACTCCGGAGACGGCTCTTCAAACAGCTGTGCCTGTCGTCCCAGCTCAGTATACTTATCTTTTCCCAGCTGATGATAGGGCAGTAAATGAAGGCGCTCTACGTGAATATCCTTGTCCTTGAGCCAGCGAATGAATGGCTGTATATCCTTTTCTTCATCCATATTGACCTGAGGTACCATAATCAGTCGCAGATACAGGACAGCACCGTCATCGCTGAGGCGCTTCATATTGGCCAGAATGTCCCTGTTGTCTGCACCAGTATACTTCCGGTGCTTATCAGGATCAAAGACCTTCATGTCATACAGGAAAAACGCCGTATACGGCAGCACCTGCTGAAACCGTTCATAAGGCACGCAGCCGCTCGTATCAATGCCGACGTCTATGCCATTTTCATTCAGCCGGCGCAATAAAGCCGTTACAAAGGCCATATTTTCTGCCATTACTTCCCCGCCGGAAAGAGTAACGCCGCCGCCGGACTGATCATAAAAAATAATATCCTGCGCCGCTTTTTTAGCTAATGCCTCAACCGTATAGGTCTGACCAGCTATTTCTTCTCCTTCATGAGTCTGCAATGTCTCGGCCTCATACCGCTGACTTTCCGGATTATGGCACCACCTGCAGTGAAGGGGACACCCCTTGAAAAAAATCGTCGTGCGAATGCCAGGACCATCATGAATAGAAAATTTCTGAATATTAAATACGAGGGGTACAGTATTTGCTTCGGTCATAGCATAGCCTCTTTTCATGATGAATAATTATTTTTATACAGTATACTGTACAAC
>NZ_CATWFF010000099.1 GCF_958350005.1 uncultured Megasphaera sp.
TACTTTTTTCTACGCGTCCGGCCAGTTTCATAATGTACTGCTCATCATCGCTTTCAGAGAGATGATTAATCACGTCTTCCTCGTAAATACTGCCGCGCAGTGCATACCCCTGTTGATTCAGCTGGCAGACAAAGTCGGCATAAGCCTGCGTCAGCTGCTCATACGGAACCTGTACATATTGGACTGCATACTGCCCTGCCGGTCTTACATGGAGGTATTTCCGCTGTATGGGCCGATCAACAGGGGAACAGTACCAGGTCGTATGATAGGTCATGGCAGCGATTTCGGCTTCACTGATGATTTCGCCTACGGTAAAAGACGTATACAGCCCATGAGCTTTACAGAAGGCAACATGCTGTCCCAGCGCTTCGATCATCGACTTTTCATCCTGTTTTTTCGGGCCCGGCGTGACGACAAACCATGTTTCTTCCTGCTCTTCAACAGAAATGGTACCAATATCCGCCTGAAAAGACTGATGGGTCACAGCAATGGTGTTTTTCAGAAGCTTGCGGAGGCGCTGAAGCCGTTTAATTTCCGCAGCCAGCACCTGATCCTGCTGGACCAGCATGTGCAGAAAATCATCAGTATTGCGATGTTTCATATACTCCTTGATTTCCTGAAGACTCAGGCCCACTTCTTTCAACACGCTGATTAAATCCAATATATCCGCCTGGTATACAGAATAGTATCGGTACCCGTTGGCGCCGATCCGAACAGGCCGAAGGAGTCCAATACGGTCATAATGGAACAACGTATCCTTGGTTACGCCACACAGGGCAGCAAATTCGCCGGTCTTCAGATGAATTTTTGACATATCTTTCTCCTTGACTATTGTGTAGCACCATAGTTTATACTTAAACTATACCAGATTATTCCTGTTTTTACAACTGATGAGGAGGTTATACCATGACTTGCAGAACAGCTCGCTGTTGGTTCCTGCTGTTTCTGGCGGTCTTGTTAGAACTGTTGGGAACAACGGCATTAAAATTCTTTTCTCTTGACGACGGCATGACCGGATATGGCGTAATGCTCGTGTGCATTTCCCTGTCTTACTGGCTCCTGAGCAAGGCTATTGAAGCGATTCCCGTGAGCACAGCCTATGCCATCTGGGAGGGAACAGGGCTCATCGGCATTACGATTGTAACGTATCTGCTGTTTCACGAATCCCTGAATCCACTGAAGCTCCTGGCTTTTGCCGCTATTATTTCCGGATTGCTGATGATCAAGTCCGGCACATCCGTTGCACCGCCAAAGGAGGAATCGACCTATGTCCGTTAGTATATTTGGCCTGATGGCTGTCACTACATCTGCCGTATTAGACGTACTCGCCAATATTCTGCTCAAAAAATCACAAGGCTTTCAGCATAAAGGATATGGTGCAGCCGCTCTGCTCTGCATCGCCCTGGCCTTTCTGAGCCTGGCCTATGCCATCGGCTTTCTTGAGTTAAGTATTGCCTATGCCTTATTCGGAGCCATTGGGCTCCTGCTGACAACAGTCGCCGATGTCCGGCTGTTTCGGCTCCGCATCCGTCCTCTGGGCGCTGCGGGACTGTTCATGACCGTTGCCGGCATCGCATTAATTCAGTTTATATCATAACTATATCTATTCGAGCAAGGTCTCGACTATACCAAAACCGGCCCAGGTTCCAAAGTGAACCCAGGCCGGTTTTCTATATATGCTGCATCATATCATCCAATGCCTGTTTGGCCTTATCCGGGCCGTACTTCCTGATAACGGCGCTGACTACGTCGTATCCCAGCCGGGGAATATACTGGGCACCAAAGGCGGCGGACTGTTCCAGATGGCGGCGGCACTGTTCTTCCCGTACAGTCAGCCCTTCGGCGCATTTCGTCCGGAACAGGATGACGGCCCGTTCCAGCAGTTCGATGCTCTCCAGGAGTGAGTCGGCAATAAGGGGCTCAAAGGCATTGAGTTCCAGCTCACCGTGGGAAGCTGCCATGGAAATGGCACTGTCATTGGCCATGACGCGCATGGCACACTGCATGACCATTTCCGGCAGAACCGGATTGATTTTTCCCGGCATAATGGAGCTGCCCTGCTGCAGCGGCGGCAGAGAAAGCTCGCCCAGTCCGCCGCAGGGGCCGGAATTGAGGAGGCGAAAATCATTGGCAATTTTCATGAGATTGACAGCCAGGGCTTTGAGCAGTCCCGATACTTCGACGAAGACATCGTTGTTCTGCGTCGTATCCATGGGATATTCCGCCGCAGCCAGACCGATGCCGGTCAGGCGACGCAACTCTTCCATGACGCGAAATCGATACTGCCGCGATGCATTTTCCGCTGTTCCTACGGCTGTACCGCCAAGATTGACCTGCCGCAGCCGTTCTTCTGTCTTGTACAGGCGCCACCGGTCACGGGCAATGGCCTGAGCGTAAGCGCCAAATTCTTCGCCTGCCGTAATGGGCACGGCATCCATCAGTTCCGTCCGCCCTAATTTAGGAGTTCTCTCATAGTGATTTTCTTTTTCCTGCAGAACTGTCTGCAGAGCAGCGCAGGCATCACTCAGCCTGCGGAGCTGCAGAATAGCGGCAATGCGCAGGGCCGTAGGATAGACGTCATTCGTCGACTGACCGCGGTTCACGTCGTCCAGGGGGTGAATGACATCGTACTGGCCATATTCCCTTCCCAGCCGCTTCAGGGCTGCATTGGCCACGACTTCGTTGACGTTCATGTTCGTCGAAGTCCCGGCACCGCCCTGCAAAGCTTCGGTGACAAAGTCATCATCGTACTGGCCGGCCAGTATATCGTCACAGGCAGCGGCAACGGCTTCGTAAATACCCGGTTCCCGCACGTGCAGCGCCGCATAGGTCAGAGCTGCCGCTTTTTTCACTGTAACCATGGCATAAATGAGATTTCTGTTGGTTTTCTTATGATGAAGAGAAAAATTTTCCATCGCCCTGGCTGTATTGATGCCATAGGCAGCCATGTCAGGCAGCTGCTTCTCTCCCAGACTGTCTCTTTCTGTTCGCATTCGTTTCTCCCTTACAGCAGGGTTGCCAGATACGGAAACATAGATACGCTCCGCTTCAAAATCCCCTGCATATAGGCAATAGTAATGCCGTAATTCGTAATAGCAATTCCCTGATCGGCAGCACATTTCATGCGGTACTGCACTTCCCGGGCCGGAAGCATACAGCCGCCGCAGTGAATGATCATGGCATACTGTGACAGGTCATCAGGAAAATCCCGGCCGCTCGTCGTTTCGATGCGAATATCCCGGCCCGTATAATTACGGAGCCAGCGGGGAATCTTGACCGAGCCAATATCGTCACACTGGCGATGGTGCGTACAGCCTTCGGCAATGAGGACCGTATCGCCGTCCTGCAGCCGTTCCACAGCCGTTACGCCGCGGACGGCTTCGGCCAGCCAGCCTTTATGACGGGCCATGAGGATGGAAAAGGACGTAAGCGGCACATCAGGCGGCGTATCAGCAGATACTTTGGCAAAGACCTGGCTGTCCGTCACGACGATAGCCGGCTTTCCTATCTGTTCCAGTGTGTGACGAAGCTCATATTCCTTGACGACGACAGCTGCTGCATCGGCTTCCAGAATATCCCGGATCGTCTGCTGCTGCGGCAGAATAATCCGTCCCTTCGGCGCCGCCGTATCAATAGGCACGACGAGGACAGCCATATCGCCGGGATGGAGCAAATCTCCGATAATAGGATCATACGGGTCCTGCGGCTTCATGCGGGCCAGGTGTTCCTTCAGGGCATCAATGCCCTGACCACAGCGGGCACTGACCAGGAGCGCCCCCTGCGGCGGAACTATATGCGGCGCAGCATCGGCCTTGTTGTACACGACAAGACAGGGAATCTGCTTGGCCCGAATCAGGGCCAGCAGCTCATCATCACAGGGCTGCCGCCCTTCCTGGGCATCAATGACAACGACGGCAATATCGGTCTTATTGAGGACCTGTTTGGTCCGCCGCACGCGCTGCTCTCCCAGTTCACCAACATCGTCGAACCCGGGCGTATCAATAATCATGACCGGCCCCAGTGGCAGCAGTTCCATCGCTTTATACACCGGATCGGTCGTCGTCCCTTTCGTGTCGGATACGATAGCCAGGTTTTGTCCCGTAACGGCATTGACAACGCTCGATTTTCCGGCATTGCGCCGGCCGAAAAAACCAATATGTATACGTTCGCCTGACGGCGTATCATTCATGCCCATCGCTATGCCTCCCGCGTAATCTGTCGTGCAAAGGAATCAAAATCATCAATGAGGTTGGGAATATCCTTTTCGTACAATCGTCCGGAAAAGGCTTCGTGTCCCAGGGGAATAAAGGCTGCACTGTCAGGACAAACGGGACGATACAGGGGATCGGCAATAACCGTCCCCCTAAAGTCCGCCAGACACTGCTGCAGTTCCGCTTCTGATACGACAGTACGGTCTTTGTCCTGCAGCACTCCTGGCCAGGCCTGGAGTGGACAATAGACGCGGACACCGTGCCCGTATTCATGACTGAGAGCTGCAGCCAGCGAAGCAGCATATACGCTTTCACCGATAATAATGACATCGTCTTTATCAGGGCCCATGCGCTTGGCACAGGTATAGCGGCTGCTCTTCGCCGCCGCAGCCATGCGGATATCCATGGCTGTGCCGCCCTGCAGGGACCGGCCCATCGGTACGCCGACGACATAGGGCGTGCCAAACCGCTGCTGCAGGGTCTGCGCCGCCGCGAGGGCACTGCCGGATACGACGAGATTGACGTCGGCCTCGCCGGCACGGCGAATATTTCCCAGCCGGCTGCCCATGGCCCAGGTACTGATGACGGAAAAGCCGCAGCCTTCCAGGAACTCCCGAATGGACTGATCGCTGCCGTTCATGGCGAAGTCCAGCGGCGTCAGACCCAGTACATTGACGCCAATCGCATCAGATGGCGCCGACTTGCCGACGCCACCGCAGGAGGCAAATTCCGGCTGCCACGAACATACCAGAGAAGACGCACTGCCGCAGGGTGCCGCTGGCTGCCTGTCCCGGACAACGCGCTGGGCCAGCATATTCAGCGCCCATTCGATGCCCTGTTCATACGTATGCATGCTGTTCGTCGGCGCAGCCATCGTCAGAATCCCGGTCTGCCCTTCAATGGCAGCAGCAATAGCGTCCAAATCGGTGCCCATCATAAAAGGAACAGGTGTGCCGAGAAGGACGATAAATTTAGGATTAAATTCTTTCGCTCCGTCGACAACATCATGTATCAGTTTGTCATCATTTCCCATGACGGCGTCCATTTCCGTCAGTCCTGAAATGAAGAGCAAACTGTCCGTATCGTACCAGCGCGGTTCGTCATGAGTCGTATAGGTAGAATTGCAGCCTGACGGATCGTGAATAACGATCATGCCGCCCAGCTCAAACAAGGCTGAACAGACGCCGAAGGTATCAGCCGAATACGCCGATATCCGGCTTATGGCTTCTTTTACAGACATGATGTGCACCCCCATCCTTTACGGCTAATAGCGGGCTTTACTTCTTTTTCCTGCACTGCTGCTTCCCGCATCCAGCGCAGCAGTGTCCGTACACCGGCAAAATCCCGAAGGCCGCCGTTTTCTGCCATATTGACAAAATGAGTGGTTCCTGTAAAGTACGCCGCCTTCTGGCCAATAGCCAGAACCGGGCGGTCCGTATGGCGATCAGCACGCCGCATGGCTGCATGGCGAATCGAATAGAGCCGCAGATCCGGATAATGCGCTTTCAGCCACTGAAAATCGGCACTATCATCACTGCCGACGGCATCGGCGTAGATGCGCGAAACGGCAAATCCATGTTCCAGCAGAACTTTGGCCAAATTAAAGGGACGAAATACAGCGGCAGCATCAATGGCAATTTCCTGCGAACCTACAAGGGATTTTGTCAGGGAAAACTCCTCTTCACAGGCTGCGGCTGCTGCGCTGCAGTCCAGATACGGAATATCCAACATATCTGCAACCTGCCGTAAATGCTCGTCAATTTCATCTGCCGAAAAGCTGTTGGACACATACAGCCCTTTCTGACCCAACTGGTCCTGCAGCGTATCAAGGCCAATATGAGCCAGCGGTTCCTGACCGATATTAACCACACTGGAAGCCATGGCCTGATAGTCGGCCCATGTCTTACAGGACGGCAGTTCCCGCAGAATCCGGCCGTGTTTCTGCAGCAGCTGCCGCAGTTCACAATCTGCCTGTACAGGCAGATTGCTGCCAATGAGGTTGACCGACATGGGGTCCGCTGCTGTCGGTTCCAGCAGGCTGTATATCTGCCGCCGTGTCCGCATTTCTGCCGTCAGTTTCGAATGGCGGCGAATGGGGTCCATCCAGCACAGGACGAATTTCGTCTGGCCGTACCTTTCTTGGAGACGATGGCAAACATCGTCCATATCGCAGCCCAGGAAATGATGCATACACGATGGATACAGAAAACATGCCGTCGGCAATTTGGGCAGACGGGACAGAATATCAGCCGTACTGGCGACGATGAAATCTTCCATTGTCCCGTCATACAGGCGCTGTTCCTCTACGACAATGGAAGAAAACCGGTCCATAGCTCCCATTTCCGCTGCCGTCAGCACGACGCCGCGCAGGCAGCCCAGAGCGCAGATATAAATCTGATGCGACCCGGGAACGAGCATATTGGTATGAACAATATTCCACGGCCCCCGGGCCGGCGGCGAATACTGCAGGCCATCGTAAAAGAAATCAGCAGAAGCGGCGTCGCCAATAGTCGTCCAGACTCCGGAAGCATCGCCTTGCGGTTGTATTCGTTTCAGCATCGTATCATCTCCTCTGAGCCGCAGCATATACGGCACGGGCCAGCTGCCGGTACTGCCCGGCCATGGGACTGTCCGGAAAGGCTTCGATAACCGTTTTTCCCAGTTCTTCTGCCTTCATGACCGTATCGCTCCGATCGAGAGCACCGATGACAGCTGTATGAAAATCGCCGGCCAGTTCCTGTACTTTTTCTTCTTCCCGCGGCACATGACGGCGGTTTAAAATAAATCCGCCCAGCCGGGCATAGCCCCGGTCCCGGAATGATTCGACAGCCATGGCAATATTGGCTGCTGCGTGAATGGCCATGTTTTCTCCCGACGTCAGGACAAAGACGGCATCGGCATAGCCTTTGTGCATGGGCATGGCAAAGCCGCCGCATACGACGTCGCCGAGAACATCGTAAAACACGATATCCGGCTGGTACAGGCCGTATGCACCAGCCGCCTCCAGCGTCTCCAGTGCTGCGACAATACCCCGGCCGGCACAGCCCCGACCGGGAAGAGGGCCGCCGGCTTCTACGCAGACGACGCCGCCATAGCCGGGACGGACAATATCTTCCAGAGACAGGGACTGCCCTTTCCGGCGCATGACGTCGAGAACTGCCGGCAAGTCGGCACGACCGCGAAGAGCCGCCGTCGAATCAGCCTTGGGATCACAGCCGATCTGCATGACCCGAAGTCCCGTATCGGCCAGAGCGGCAGCCATATTGGAGACCGTCGTCGACTTGCCGACGCCTCCTTTTCCGTATACGGCTATTTTTATCATGACCTGCACCTCCCTGCAGCTTAACAAATACGAGGCAACAATTCGCCTCCTGGCGGCGGAAGCAGCGTTTCTGCGCCTATTTCCGTACGCATGACGACCTGTCCCGGCCGGTCTTCCGTCACTTCGCC
>NZ_CATWFF010000100.1 GCF_958350005.1 uncultured Megasphaera sp.
AAAAACTGATTCCCCCTCTATCCACCCACCTTAATATTCATTGTATTCGGTCTTATTGTAACAGACATTGGGGATTCAGGGCAATAAATAGATACTATCTTATTAAAAATAAGTCGTCCCAATCACATTTCATTCCTGATCGGCTGCCTTTCGATACCATTTCTCCGCTTCTTCATAGTTCTGTTCTACACCCCAGCCATTGTAATATAAATCTCCTAACCCAGACAGCGCCAAACGATATCCATTCTCTGCAGCTTCTCGATACCATTTCATCGCTTCTTTATAATTTTGTTCTACACCTATGCCGTAACAATAACAATCACCCAATTTAGTCTTTGCATCATCCGTTGCATCATCATAAAATAAACTCCCCTGCTCCGCGACTTTTCGATACCATTTCACTGCTTCTTCATGGTTCTGTTCTATACCCCAGCCATTATAATAGCAATCACCCAATTTAATCTCTGCATCCAAATTCCTCTGCTCCGCGGCTTTTCGATACCATTTCACTGCTTCTTCATTGCTCTGCTCTACTCCATATCCATGACCATAACATTCTCCTAAATCATATTGTGCCAAAGAATTTCCCTGTTCTGCTGCTTTTCGATACCATTTCACCCCTTCCTTACTATTTTGTGCCACGCCAGTGCCATCCATATAAAAATTTCCTAAATACCACTGTGCATCATCATCCCCTTGTTCTGCCGCTTTTCGATACCATTTCACCCCTTCCTTATCGCTTGGCTCCACACCTAAGCCATAAAGATAACGCTGGCCTAAATCACTCTGCGCATCTGCCAATCCCAGCTCTGCTGCTTTTCTACACCATTCCGCAGCTTCTTCGTCATCGTCCTCACACTGACTTAAAGCATACTGTGCAAAAGGATTTCCCTGCTCTGCCGCTTTTCGATACCATTTTACTGCTTCTTCCTTGCTATACTCGAATTCATCGCCATTAAAATAGCCATTATCATAACATGTTCCTAAAGCATACTGCGCCGAAGGATTTCCTTGCTCTGCCGATTCTCGATACCATTTCACTGCTTCTGCATTAGGGAATCTTGAGCCATCGCCATTAGCATAGAGCTTGCCTAATTCATATTGCGCTGAGGGATCTCCCTGCTCTGCGGCCTTACGATACCGCCTTACATCATCTTCTTCATTTTCTTCTACACTATTACCATAATCATCCCAGTCATCCTCTTCTTCGGCATCCTCATGTTCCACTGCATTAAAACAGCTATCCCGATCTAGACACAGCGTAGTGTCTGCCTGTTTCAGGTTATACAGTAAGTCCAGCATCATATCATAGCTGTCGACATCCATATCGATATTGACATCGGCTTCTTGTTGCAGATAGTTTTTTGTCATGTTGCTGCAGATTTTCTGTTTATCTGCCGTAACTCCCTGCTGTTCCAAAAGGTCTGCCATCGTATCTACGACATGAGCATCTTCATGCTGCAGAGAATCTAGCTTTTTCACTACGCTCAGGGACATCAAATCTTCCGGCGATGGCTGTGATTGCAAGGTGCCATTCCCCAACAGCTTATTCTTCAATGTATCATCATAGGCAATCTGCTTTAATACAGCAAAATAATTGACCTGTGATTTGGGCTGTATATCAATGGTAGACATGGCCGTTTTCAGTAAAAGTAAGTCGGACGTAGACCAGTTCCCTTTGGTAATGTCATAAAAATCCCGTACCAGGCAAACGATCTTTTTCGTATCGTCCATATCGGCATATTCTTCGCCATCAAATTCCAGGTACTCAATAGAATTTTGCCACGTAAGAAGCTGTACGTTTTTCTCTACTTTAGCCAGTCTTGTTTCCATTCGTACCATTTCACTGCGATTGTGTTTCAGGAATTTTCCCAGTCCCGCATAGAGTTTGGTAAATTCTTCCCCTACAGCATACATGGAGGCGTTCAATTTATTATTGACCGCAGAAATGAGGTCAAAGGTCATAAGGTTCTGTTCGGCTAATTTCTGCAGAGTCTGCTGCGCAGCATACTGAGCGGCAGACCGATTTTTATTAATTGTGCTCTGTAATTTTTCGTTGCTGCCTGTAAACCGGCCCAGAAACTTTTTGACCGTTCCTTTCTGATCCAGCTGGCGCTGCGCATCGTCTGCTTCGGTCATAATGGCAATGCTTTCAAAAACCAGGCGGTTAATGTCTTGTCGGTTATTTTTATGGGCTTCTATCATTCGGTCAATTTGCTGGCCTAATTCTGTTTTTTCCTGGGTCGTAAAGGCATCGGTTTGAATGAGGTTTAATTCGTTTGGCATCGTAGTTCTCTCCTTATATGTGTTTCATACATTCGTCTTTATAGTACTGTAATCGTTTCTGCTGTTCCTGGTATTGTTGAGCATACAGTCTTCACTTTGCTTCATTGTAAAACCGCTTCATAGCGACTTCATAACTTTGTCCTATGCCATGACCATAATAATAGCAAACCTCTAAGTTATGCCGTGCTTTAGAACTCCCTTGTTCTAGTGCTTTACAATACCATTTCATAGCATCTTCATAACTTTTTGCTATACCATGGCCGTAATAATAACAAAGTCCTAAGTTATTCTGTGCCCGGGCATCCCCTTGTTCTGCTGCTTTACGATACCATTTCACAGCTTCTTTATAGTTCTGCTCTACACCATTACCATAATAATAGCAATCTCCCATTTGCTTCTGGACCTCGGCATCCTCTTGTTCTTCCACTGTGTGATCTGAGGCATCCCGTTTATCAGTTTGTATACAGTTGTCTTGCGGCAATTTCAGCAGTTTACCTGCATCAGCCTGTTTCAGGTTATACAGTAAATCCAGCATCATATCATAGCTGTCGACATCCATATCGATATTGACATCGGCTTCTTGTTGCAGATAGTTTTTTGTCATGTTGCTGCAGATTTTCTGTTTATCTGCCGTAACTCCCTGCTGTTCCAAAAGGTCTGCCATCGTATCTACGACATGAGCATCTTCATGCTGCAGAGAATCTAGCTTTTTCACTACGCTCAGGGACATCAAATCTTCCGGCGATGGCTGTGATTGCAAGGTGCCATTCCCCAACAGCTTATTCTTCAATGTATCATCATAGGCAATCTGCTTTAATACAGCAAAATAATTGACCTGTGATTTGGGCTGTATATCAATGGTAGACATGGCCGTTTTCAGTAAAAGTAAGTCGGATGTAGACCAGTTCCCTTTGGTAATGTCATAAAAATCCCGTACCAGGCAGACGATCTTTTTCGTATCATCCATGTCGGCATATTCTTCACCGTTAAATTCCAGATATTCAATAGAATTTTGCCAGGTCAGGAGCTTCACATTCTGTTCTACTTTAGCCAATCTTGTTTCCATGCGCACCATTTCACTGCGGTTGTGCTTCAGGAATTTTCCCAGACCCGCATAGAGTTTAGTAAATTCTTCACCTACAGCATACATGGAGGCGTTCAATTTATTATTGACCGCAGAAATGAGGTCGAAGGTCATGAGATTCTGTTCAGCCAGTTTTTGCAGGGTCTGCTGTGCAGCATACTGAGCGGCTGCCCGATTGGTATTGATAGTGCTCTGTAATTTTTCGTTGCTACCTGTAAACCGGCCAAGAAACTTTTTAAGGGTTCCTTTCTGATCCAGCTGGCGCTGCGCATCGTCTGCTTCGGTCATAGTAGCAATGCTTTCAAAAACCAGACGGTTAATGTCTTGTCAGTTATTTTTATGAGCAGCTATCATTCGATCAATTTGCTGGCCTAATTCCGTCTTTTCCTGCGTTGTAAACGCATCTGTCTGGATGAGGTTCAATTCGTTTGGCATCGTCGTTCTCTCCTTATATGTGTTTCATAAATTCGTCTTTATAGTACTGTAATCGTTTCTGCTGTTCCTGGCATTGCCGGCGTATTGTTCTTCGCTTTGCTTCATTGCAATACCGCTTCATAGCTACTTCATAACTTTGTCCTATGCCATGACCGTAATAATAACAAAGACCTGAGCTGCCCGGGCATCCCCTCTTTCTGCTGCTTTACGATACCATTTCACGGCTTCTTCATAGTTCTGTTTCACCCCTTGGCCATAATCCCCCATTCGATACGAGTCCTCGGCAGACCGTATTGCTATATTTTATCAAAATCGTCTTTATCGGTACCGCAAGTCGGACATACCCAGCTATCGGGAAGATCAGCAAACTTCGTGCCTGCTGCTACGCCGTTATCGGGATCGCCTTCTGCTTCGTCATAAATGTAACCGCAAATGCAGCATTCATATTTATCCATGCCTTGATCTCCCTGTTTCTGTTCTTCACCTACTTGGAAAGCGTTTTTATCGGCACCACAAGTTGGACATACCCAATCATCGGGAAGATCAGTAAACTTCGTACCTGCTATTATGCCATCATCAGCATCGCCTTCTGCTTCATCATAAATATAACCGCAAATGCAGCATTCATATTTATCCATACCTTGATCTTCCTGTTTCTGTTCTTCGCCTAATTGGATTTTGTTATTCTGAGATAATACCATATGATCATTTCTATCAGCCTGTTTCAGGTTATAGAGTAAATCCAACATCATATCATAGCTGTCGGCGTCCATATCGATATTGACATTGGCTTCTTTTTTCATATAGTTTTTCGTCATGTCGCTGCATATCTTCTGTTTGTCTGCCGTAACGCCCTGCTGTTCCAAATAGCCAGCCATGGTATCCACGACATGAGCCTCTTCATGCTGGAGAGAATCTAGCTTTTTTACCACACTCAGAGACATTAAATCTTCCGGCGATGGCTGAATCTGTTGCAACATCTCATTTCCTAACAGCTTATTTTTTAATGTATCATTGCAGGCAATCTGTTTCAGCACAGCAAAATAATTGACCTGTGATTTTGGTTCTATATCAATGGTAGACATGGCCGTTTTCAGCAGAAGTAAGTCTGACGTAGACCAGTTTCCTTTGGTAATGTCATAAAAATCCCGTACCAGGCATACGATTTTCTTCGTATCATCCATGTTGGCATATTCTTCGCCATCAAATTCCAGGTACTCAATAGAATTTTGCCACGTAAGAAGCTGTACGTTTTTCTCTACTTTAGCCAGTCTTGTTTCCATTCGTACCATTTCACTGCGATTGTGTTTCAGGAATTTTCCCAGTCCCGCATAGAGTTTGGTAAATTCTTCCCCTACAGCATACATGGAGGCGTTCAATTTATTATTGACCGCAGAAATGAGGTCAAAGGTCATAAGGTTCTGTTCGGCTAATTTCTGCAGAGTCTGCTGTGCCGCATACTGAGCGGCTGCCCGATTGGTATTGATGGTGCTCTGTAATTTTTCGTTGCTGCCTGTAAGTCGGCCAAGAAACTTTTTGACCGTTCCTTTTTGATCCAGCTGGCGCTGTGCATCATCTGCTTCAGTCATCGTGGCAATACTTTCAAAGACCAGGCGGTTAATGTCTTGCCGGTTATTTTTATGAGCTTCTATCATTCGGTCAATTTGCTGGCCTAATTCCGTTTTTTCCTGGGTCGTAAAGGCATCGGTTTGAATGAGGTTTAATTCGTTTGGCATCGTAGTTCTCTCCTTATATGTGTTTCATACATTCGTCTTTATAGTACTGTAATCGTTTCTGCTGTTCCTGGCATTGCCGGGCGTATTGTTCTTCGCTTTGCTTCATTTCCAGCAGGCTCTGTTCCTGAGCTGAGGAAATACTGTTCATTTGTTTCGTCACATACCAGGCTCTCTTTGCCGCCTTTTTAGGTACATTCCGTCCAAGAAGCCGTTTGCCTACGGTGACAGCATCAACTTTAGGCTGTTCGCCAATATCATGCCAACCATCAGATAATACGCGGCCCATGCCCTGTATCATTAATTCTGTTGATGGCATCCGTATAGTAGCCCGCCAGCGTATGGTCTCTTCAATGCCTGCTTTCAGCATAGCGTCTGCAAAGGCTTCCCGGTCGTTGCTGGCGTACATTTCCAGCAGCTTTTCCTGTACTAATGCTTCTTTTAAAGCATCTACAACTAATTCCAGTTCTTCTTCTGTCAGCAAATACTGTTGTGCCAGGACGATAAGACGCTTGCGGATAATGTCTACTAAGGCCACGGCGTCGTCTTCGATGAAGTGATCCATCAGTTTGTGCATCTGCGTGCTCGACAACGCGCCGCCAATCATAGCTCCGGCAATACTTCCTACAGGTCCCAGCAGTCCGCCTACAGCTCCGCCAATAGCAGCTCCGCCTAGCCCGCTGGCCAAAGTCGTCACTTCTTTAAACAATTGTCTGCCTGATATACGGCCGCGGAAAAAATTGGTAATGTCGCCGGCAGACAGTACGGTCAGTACGACTGCCTGGGCAATGATATTGCTGCGCATCAGTTTAGCCAGATTTTTCGTGGCTGCATTGCCATAGATGCTTGGCCCATTGCGCAAGGCATTGACCAGGGTCTGACGAACACTGCTGGGCAGAGCCTTCACAATGGCAATGGACGGAGCCATCATGGCATTATTCAGGGCCGTCCGCGTCAGCTGAGCTGAAAGGACAGACGTAGCAAAAGCGATACCGCCGGCCTGGAGGCCTGCACATACAGCGGCATCAATGGATTCTGATACATCTTTCCCATCCCACTGAGCCTTAGCAAAGACAATGACTGCTGATATGCCAAAAGCATTGGCAGCAATGACCGTGCCATGAGCAGCATCAAAAAGCAGCGAATCAATGGTACCGGCTTTGGCAATATTGCAGGCTGTCTGGTAGGTAACGCGGCCTTTGCGGACAATTTTCCTGGCGTCTTTAGGATCGGTCACACCTGGCACCTGGCCTTCTGCAATTTTCTTTTCCATCTGCCTGACAGCTTCTTCATATTGGTCACTCGGCACTTCTACCTGCATAGGATTGCCATTGCTGTCTATATAGCGATAGGTACCCTTGCCATTATTTTGAAAGGCTGCATTAATGGATCCACTTGCTGACTTATAATATTTCGACTGGATTTTCATACCGTCTACGAGGCGGTCTGCCCCATCTTTGGCATTGTTATCACCAACAATCTGGGCATGTTTCCCGCTTAGTGTATCGAGCAGATCATTTGCTTGTTCTGCTGCATGGCCATTGCCTCCTTTGCCATGGAATCGGTTAATCCGGTCATTATGAGCAGCACTTTCCATACTGCTCTGCCATTCACTGGCAAACTTTTCTTCTGCCAGACGTTTTTTATATTTAGCATGCTGCAGGAGGTTTCCCTGCCCTGTATAGGTATCATCGTGTGTAGTTTTCATGGAAAATCCTCCTTTTCTTTTACGCTATTCTACACTCTTACGCCGACACAATCTGTCATTACATAAAAATTCGTACGCAAAAAGGACAGCATATGCCTGTGCTGTCCTGATGTATGCATTATATATGATAGCAATACTTTTTTTACGTATTGGTAAACATGCAGATTTTATGTTATATTTATACCCCCCCCTACATATACA
>NZ_CATWFF010000101.1 GCF_958350005.1 uncultured Megasphaera sp.
AAGTAAAAGAACGGATTACCATGCATCAATGGTCTCCCGAAGAAATCTCTCATCGCTCAGAACGCCCTGCAGGGGCCGTCCATCGCTCTCGTCGCGGCCATTTTGAGGCAGATACGGTCGAAGGGAAGAAAGGAAGAGCCTGCCTGGTAACGTTAGTAGACAGAAAGAGCCGCTATCTTCTGGGAGGGAATGCCGTCCGAAAACAGGCGTATGCGGTCAATGCCGTTATGATTGCGAAACTGAAAGGACAGCATCTTCATTCCATTACTCCTGATAGAGGAAGGGAATTTGCCAAACATGCCGAAGTCACAAGGGCTTTGGATGGCGTGAAGTTTTATTTCCCCAAGCCCCATCAGCCATGGCAGAGAGGAACGAATGAAAACACCAATGGCCTACTGAGAGAATATTTTCCAAAAGGAAAGGACATCACGGATATTCCAGAGGAATACATTCAAAAGAAAATTGATGAACTCAATCTAAGGCCTAGAAAATGTATTGGTTACAGAACACCACACCCTATGAGGTCTATTTTTCAAAAACGTTGCACTTGACTTGACAATTCGCCTTAATAAAAAATACATCTTCTGGGCATGAAATCATGAGCCAGAAGATGTATTTTTTATATCTCCGTTGGCGGCAGTACAGTGTAACCCGCTGCCCCATCCAATTCTAACCAGGATACAAGTCCTAAAAAGGACTTCACAACAAGATGTATAGATGTATATCCCTGAGCAATACGCAATTCAGGGTGATACCAGACCGTAATTCCCTGTACAGACTCGCAAGGCATATCAGATCCCGCCGGACGTCCTAGCGAAACAGCTGGAACATAACTGCCCCAGATACGATCCCCACGTCAGCAGCCACCTGCAGATGGCTCAAAGTGCAGCGTAATCCAGACATTACCGCCACGCGCCTGTATATACCGGGATGCTTCTGAAGATATCGAAAACATAGCAGCCATACTTAATGCCTGCCAGCAGCATCTGCTGCCATAATAGCGGCATATACATCATCTGCCGTAATACCAGGCCGAATATTTTTCGTAAACTGTGTTGGTACCACAGCAGCTTCTGCTACACGGCGCAATTCTTCTTCCCGCATCTCCGTAATTCCCAGATCGGCCAGACAAGATGGTAATCCTACAGACTGAATATATGCCAGAACAGTATCCCATTCTTCTTTAGGTGCCGGTTCCAGTTGAAGTTGCGCCAACAGACCAAATGCTACTTTTTCTCCATGAGACGCATTGTGCGCCTGCGGCACCAGTGCCAGACCATCATTAATCGCATGCGCTGCAGCCAGACCGCCGTCTTCAAAACCAACGCCGCTTAAATATACACAGGCTTCGACGACGGATTCTAGCGCAGGCGTGACAATTCCCTGTTCTACCGCTTCCAGGGCCTTCTGAGAATCTGTCAGAAGCGTCTCGTAACATAATTTCGATAAAGCCAGTGCTGTCTTTGAACAGGTACCGCGAGACATGGTCTTCGCACCACTCCGATAACATGCACGCGCTTCAAAATACGTAGACAAGGCATCTCCCATACCGGAAATAAGATATTTTTTAGGTGCCTTGGCAATCAGTTCTGTATCCACCAATACAACATCAGGATTACGATACATCATCAGTGCTTTGACGACGACGCCGGCATCATTATAGATAACAGCCACACTACTGCACGGTGCATCATTAGAAGCAATCGTTGGCAAAATTACCGTCGGCAACCCACCCAAATTCGTTGCCACTGCTTTTGCCGTATCAAGAGCTTTGCCGCCGCCTACACCGATAATGACATCACACTTCGTTTCCTGTGCAATCGTCATCGCTGCTTCAATAGCCGCTTTCGTACATTGTCCACCAAATTCGCAATATATCATTTGCTTGCCCGCTTCTTCCAGAGAAGCTGCTATGCGTTCACCAATACGACGCTTGTTATTCGGCGAGCAGAGAACGAGAAAGGTCTGCCCCAATTTCTTCACATACCGTCCCAAACGGTCCAATTCTCCGGCACCCTGTATATAATATCCAGGAGCTTTCAATCCAATTGCCATCGTTATACCACCTTTCCGCAACATTACATCTTCACAAATAGTACAAAAGAGCGTGCTGATGCGCGCTCTTTTGTATCAACCACTTTTCTATGCCACACATGGAATGTCTGGCAATTCCTGCAGGCGCTTGACTAAAATATACACATCTTCTCCGACGCGGTACAGGAGCAAATCCCGATTTTCTTCACTGCACGGCAGATTCTGTTCTTCTCCGCCATTCAGCTTATCGTGACACACCTGGCAAAGTACCTCAAAAACCTCCTGTACTCCCGGTTCACCGCGGCCAGCCATCCGAACCATATGATTGAACAGTTCTTTATCGCTGTCATCATATGCAAAAATCTGACACCATGCAGCCAACAATTGGGCTTCATCCAGTCCCGTCTTCTTTCGTATCAGTTCTTTTTGCCTGGCCAGCAGCACAAGCATGCAGGATACATATGTTTTAACTACAACAGGAATCCCGTTTTTTACGTTGGCAAAATAGCGGCGATGCGCCCAGTATCCACGGAACGTCAGATCATTCTTTTCCAGGTATTCTTTGATACCATCGTTTGCAGAAACAGCACAAATCATGAAGAACCGTTTCATGCCTTCATTATTTGCACAGCTCTTGGCATTAGACAGACACTTTTTAACAAAAAACTCACACACTTCCGTCGTATTAGCTTTTGTCAGTTTTCTTAATAAATCGCCGTAATACTGCATACATTCGCCTCCATAACCAACAGTTCCCTATTTCGTTGCGCCTTCTTTTTCCGCTTCCATTTCTTTCATGGCAGCTACACTGAAAATAGGATCGCTCTTGGTATTATACAACGACATTTTTCTCTGGAAGAAATTCTTGCCATATACCAGAATGCATAATACAATACCAACACCTAAAGCCATGGCTGCCCCGCGGGATACCAGAACCCCGCCAATAATGCCGGCTACGCCCAAGTCATTAAATGTCTTAGCCCGCAGTACACCGACGCGGACGGCAACGTATCCCTGAATCAGCATGGTCAGTGCCAGGGCAATAGGGAGTACCGGTTTAACAAAGCTGACAATAGGAGACAGCCAGTACCCGGTAAAGGTACCAAGGCGGAAGGATGCAACCCCGCCGATTAAGCTGTCCATCGCTTCACGACCGTGTTTGTACCGTTCGCAGATAACAACCTGCATGGCAGCCCACATAGGACCACACATGGAAAGGTCCGGACCGGCCAGACCCATAATCATATTGCGGACACCGACGATGACGTTATTGCGGTTGGCGTCAAAATGAACGTTTTCATCACCATGACGGAATTCACGAGCTTCGTCAATAAGCGCATCTGCCTGAATAAGTTCACCAAACAGTACAACATATGTAGCAACAACCAATGGAAAAGCCGAAATATAATATTCCATGCCAGGGAAGCCAATGCGTTCAGCAAAAGGACTCCACTGGGTAAATACTTCCATGAAATGAGGATCCGTAAAACCCCATTCAATGGTCGGCCAGGGAAGTTCTCCTACAAGGGGAGCTACGATAACAGCCAGTACCATTGCCGGCAGAAGGCCCAGGTCGGAAACAACCTGAAATACTTTGTTTTTATTCATAATGCTCTTAAAGTGATTGCTGAAGGAACAGTAAAATGCAAACCCAACAGCAATAGCAATGGTGAGAGGATATTTATCAAAGCTGCCGCCGGCATTGAATACCAGCCGTACTGCAGCAATCCCGGCACCGATCAAAATACCTGCTTTCAGTGCATCCGGCACCATGTCGACGACTTTCTTGGCCAGACCTGTTGCCCCCAGAATAAAAGTAAGAATCCCCAGTTCCAATTCAAAGGCAATAAGAGCGTGCATCCGTTCTGCCGTATCATGCGGAAATCCGGACAGCCACAACAGCAACAAGGGAATAGCCGGCGTAATCCATCCTGGCACAACGGGGTCCCCTAAATGGGCATGCCACGTATATAAAAAACCATTCATGATGACAACTGTGATAGCAACTTCAAAGGGCATGCCCAGATATTCCTGCAACACTGGAATAATCCCCAGACAAACAGCACACAGCATGAGCCCTTGAACATAATCAGGCCATTCAAAGCGGTAATGAATAAAAGGAAGGCGGAATACTAATTTAAAGATGTGCAAATTAAGACCCGGCTGAATTTCCCCTTCTTTTCTTTTATACATAGGACCAAACATAGGATTCCCTCCTTTTAGGGTAAAAGCGTCATAAATCTATTACATATAGTTGTAATAATTAATGTGGCTCACAGTAAAAAAATAGCCATCACGGCCTCCTTCATGCAGTATGACGCATGAAAAAGGTCGCCATGGCCAACCAATTCTTACTGCGCATATTTGCAGTGGAACCGTCTTTCAAATTCTTCAATAAGAGGAGCCCGGAAGTCAGGATGCGCAATTGCAATAAGCGCCTTTGCCCGCTGCCGTAAGGTCTTTCCTTTCAAAGCAGCAATACCAAATTCCGTAATAACATAATCTACGTCGTTACGAGAGGTCGTAACCGCAGATCCTTCATCGAGAAGAGATACGATCTTGGAAATTTTCTTTGTTTTTCCTGTTGTAGAGGGCATCGCAATAATTGCTTTACCGCCTTTAGAACGCGATGCGCCGCGGACAAAGTCCACCTGACCACCAACACCGCTAAATTGCCGATAGCCAATCATTTCAGCGTTGACTTGTCCCATAAGATCGACCTGCATAGCAGAATTGATGCAGATAATATTATCTACCTGTGCTACAACAAAGGGATCATTCGTATAATCGGCTGGTTCAATAAGCACGTCCGGATTATGATCAACAAAGTCATATAATTTTTTGGTACCCATAAGGAAGTTCGCTACAAATTTTCCCTGATCAATCGTCTTCTTAGCATTGGTAATGACACCTTTATTCGCCAAATCAACAACGCCGTCAGAAAACATTTCCGAATGAATCCCTAAGTCCTTCTTTTCGCCCAGGAAAGACAGAACTGCGTCGGGAATAGCCCCAATTCCCAGCTGCAGCGTATCACCATCTTTAATGAGAGAGGCTACGTACTCGCCAATTTTTCGTTCTGTATCACCAATATGAGGCGGCTGCAGTTCAATAAGAGGTTCGTCTTTCTCTACAATATAATCAATATCTTTCAGATTAATGCCATTTCCATAAGTATAGGGCATATTTTTATTAACCTGTGCAATGCGGAGCTTTGCTGTTTCTGCTGCCGGCTGCGTATAATCGACAGAAATACCGAGCGAGCAATTACCGTTTTCATCTGGTTCGCTGACCTGAATAAAAGCCACATCAATAGGCAGCAATCCATCACGGAATAACGACGGGATTTCATGGAAGAAACACGGTGTATAATCAGCCCGTCCTTCTTCTACGGCTTTACGTGTTGACCCACCAACAAACAGTGCATTATGGCGGAAATGTTTTTCCATACCAGGCTGGCAATATGGCGCCGTACTCATAGCTACCATGTGGACGATTTCCACGTTTTCCAACCGCGGTGCCTGCTTAACTAATTCTGCCGTCAATGCCTGGCCTTCGCCGCATGCATGAGAAAAGGCAATGCGATCGCCTGATTTGACATGGCTCACAGCTTCTTCGACCGAAACAATTTTATCGGCATATGTCGTTCTCCAATCGTTCACCAAACACACCTGCTTTCTTCCCGTCCTGTCGCTGCATTGGCGGAGGAGTAAACGCTTCTGCAGCAACACGGCAGGGTATATAAAGTATAATCGTAAGCGTTTTTATATATTATTCTTCAATATGAGCAATAGCCTTAGCCAAGGCTTTCTTCATGCGCAGGTTACCCTGACGGGCAATCATGATGCGCTGTGCCTGAGGCGAACCAGCACCATGCATGGATTCTGTCCGATACCCAACAGCAGCCGTACCGAGGCTGAGATTTTCAATAAGCCGCAAAATTTTCAGGCGATTTTCCGTAGAAACACTGCTGACGCCGCGGAGATACTTTTCAACATATGGACCGATTTTGGGATCTCGCAGATCCTTTTCCGACGGAGCCGTAACCATGAGGCCGCCGGCAATATCTTCAGCAAGACGAACAATTTCATAGGGGAAACGAGTAACGTTCTGTTTGCAGACGTTTGCCAGGAGCAGGTCGATAAGGTAGTTCC
The DNA here is from genome assembly GCF_958350005.1 of uncultured Megasphaera sp. Classification (GTDB taxonomy): domain Bacteria; phylum Bacillota; class Negativicutes; order Veillonellales; family Megasphaeraceae; genus Megasphaera. The sequence goes on from NZ_CATWFF010000101.1 coordinate 6,189, forward strand.
CCGATTCCGTCTTCGTGCCCAATGCGGAGCAGGCAATACCGCAGGCATACAAGGTTTCGTTAAGGTGCTGCATTTCGATAATCTTATCTTTAATATGAGATGCTTTCGGGCAGCCATTGTAATCAGCTGCAACAGCAGCAGCGCCGATAAGAACATCACCTACGCCGACTTTGCAGCCGCCGTATGACTGGCGATGATATCCGGCAAAACGTTCAACCAAAGTCCCGGCAAATTCATATTCACCATTAAGGTAAATATTTTCATTAGGAATAAAGACGTTATCAAAAATAACCAGGGCTTCTGTACCGCCGAATTCAGGATTGCCTGTATCCATCTGGGCCCCTTCCAGTTTACGGGTATCACAGGACTGACGGCCAACAACCATGAAAATGCCTTCGGCATCAGTAGGACAGGAGAAGGAAATAGCGTAATCTTTATCATCTTCGCCCATGGCGATAGTCGGCATAACAATAACTTCGTGAGAATTGATAAATCCAGTCTGATGAGCTTTGGCACCACGAACAACGACACCATCCGGACGGCGTTCTACAACATGAAGGTACATATCCGGATCTTCCTGTGCATGGGGAGCTAAACCACGGTCACCTTTCGGGTCTGTCATAGCACCATCTACCGTATAATCATTTTCTTGAACGTATTTCAGGAATTTCATGAAATTTTCATGGTACGTCGTACCGTATTTTTTATCAATATCATACGTCGTAGAGAAAACAGCATTAAATGCATCCATGCCAACGCAGCGCTGGAAGCAAGCTGCCGTTTTCTGACCGAGGAGGCGCTGCATTTTTACTTTATTCATTAAGTCTGTCGTACTCTGATGAATATGAGTGAATCGGTTAACTCGTTCGCCCGTATACGGAGAAATAACGGTCATCAATTCCTGATATTCCGGCATCTGTGCCAGATCATATGTCATGCGAACCGAGTTCAGCGACGGACGAAGAATAGGATCATCCACCACGTTTTCTACTTTCTTTCCGAACATATACACCTGCAAGTTGAGTTTTCTCATGCTTTCAATATACTGTTCGCCTGTCATTAATGCCATAATCAATCATCCTTTCTAAAATACATAGAGAACTAATACATGTTGTCTGTCATGTATGTTTCATATCGTTCGCGTCTCAAGCGCGTCTCGACAAAATATAAAGCAAAATTTATGCCAACTAGCAAAAAAATAATATAAGTTATGCCGGCATCATAAAAAGCGCATATATAT
>NZ_CATWFF010000102.1 GCF_958350005.1 uncultured Megasphaera sp.
TAAAGGCAGTCTGTACCAGTCTGCCTTTACGTCTTTTTTTGTTTTTCTGACAGGAGAGATCGCCTTATGAGTACATTTGAATTGCTGTTACTTGCCATTGGCCTGTCCATGGATGCCTTTGCCGTTTCCATCTGCAAGGGACTGTCACTGGGCCGTATTCAATGGAAACACATGGTCATTGCCGGCGCCTGGTTCGGCGGATTCCAGTTTCTCATGCCGACCCTTGGCTACTATCTGGGAAATTTCTTTACTGAATTTATTATGTCTTATAACTATTGGGTCGCTTTCGTCCTCCTGACGCTCATTGGCGCCAACATGATCCGCGAATCCTTTGACGAGGAAGAAGACTGTCCCGACGCAAACATGGCCATTGCCGCCATGTTTGCCCTGGCTATTGCCACCAGTATTGACGCTCTGGCCGTAGGCGTTACGTTCGCTTTTATGGATGTATCCATTATCCCTGCAGCTATATCCATTGGCTGCGTTACCTTTGCCTGTTCCGCCGCCGGCGTCAAAGCAGGCAGTCTCTTCGGCCTGAAATACAAGGCCAAAGCCGAACGTATCGGCGGATTCGTCCTCATTCTCATTGGCCTGAAGATCCTCCTGGAAGGACTGGGCTGGCTGTAAAACCATAAAAGACCGCATCACACAGGCATCAGCCTGTATGGTGCGGTCTTTTACTGTATATGGCAGCAAATGTTCTCTCTATATAAGAAGGATTTAGCAAATGTTCTCTCTCTATAAAAAGGATTTATTCTTTTTTCGCTTCCTGTGCTTTGGCAATGATTTCGTCCATCAGTTTTTTCGGCACTTCTTCATAGTCGAAGAAGGACATGTTGAAGGTGCCTTTACCCTGAGTCATGGACCGGAGGACCGTCACATAGCCTTTCATTTCAGCCAGAGGAACCTGAGCCTTGACGACGATAATGCCCTTGCGGTTGCGGTGGTGTTCCATGCCGAGAATGCGGCCGCGGCGGCTGCTGAAATCACCCATGACATCGCCCATGAATTCTTCCGGTACGACGACGTCGACGTTGTAAATCGGTTCCAGCAGAATGGGACTCGCTTCAGGCACACCTTTTTTCAGGGCCTGCGCCGCAGCGACCTTAAAGGCCAGTTCCGACGAATCGACAGTATGGTACGAGCCGTCTTTCAGAGTCACTTTGACATTAATCATGGGATAGCCGGCAATGAGGCCTTTTTCCAGGGTTTCGCGGACCCCTTTTTCTACGGCCGGAATATACTGCCGCGGTACGGCGCCGCCGAAGATGGCATCGACGAATTCAAAGGGCTCGCCATTGGTCAGCGGTTCGATGTCCAGAATGACGTGGCCGTACTGGCCATGGCCGCCGCTCTGTTTCTTGTGCTTGCCTTCTGCTTCAGCCCGGCCTTTTATCGTTTCGCGGTATGGAATGTACACATCCTGCAATACCCCTTTGACGCCGTATTTCCGTTCCATTTTATTCAGAATGTGATCGAGGTGAACATCACCCATGCAGTGAACGACGATCTGCTTACCTTCAACGCTCTTTTCCACCTGGCACGTCGGATCTTCTTCGCTGATGCGCAGGAGCGCATTCATGAGCTTTTCTTCGTCCCCTTTCTTTTCCGGCACCATAGCTACGGTGTACAACGGATGGGGGAAGCGAATGGCATCGTAGACAACAGGCGCATCGGCACTGGCAAAGGTATCGCCTGTCCGGGCAAAAGGAAGCTTCGGCAGGACGACAATATCACCGGCGACAGCTTCCGTAACGGGGACCTGTTCTTTGCCGACCAGGGTCATGAGCTTGCTGAACTTTTCTTCTTTCTGCTGCGTCGCATTGTACAGCTTGTCCCCTTCTTTCAGGGTACCGGAAAATACGCGAACGTAGCTCAGCTTGCCGGCAAAGGGATCGATCATGGTCTTGAATACGAATCCTGTAAAGGCCCGGTTCGGATGGACGACGACAGGATCGCCGGTCTTCACATCGGTCCCCATCATGACTTTCTGCGATGCTGCCGGCATGTACGTAATAATGCGGCGCAGCAGTTCCGCAGTGCCAATGTGCTTAATCGCACTGCCGCACATGACCGGGCAGACGCGGCCGGTCAGCATGCCCTGCCGCAGGCCTTTGCGCAGTTCTTCCAGGGTCAGTTCGTCCCCTTCCAGGTATTTTTCCAGGAGCTCGTCATCCCCTTCGGCAGCGGCTTCCATGCACATTTCCCGCACTTCCCGGGCCTTGGCCATGTATTCAGGGGGAACCTTGATTTCTTCGCATTTGCCGCCGGACCAGTCCCAGGCTTTCATCTTGCACACGTCGATAATGCCGCGGAAATCCGTTCCTTCGCCAATGGGAATCTGCAGGGGCATGATGGCTTTGCCGAAGACGGCCCGCATCTTTTCCAGGCAGCCGAAGAAATCGGCGTGTTCTCCATCCATTTTATTGACGTAAAACATGCGGGGAAGATTCAGTTCGACACCGTAGTCCCAGGCCCGTTCCGTATCCATTTCCACGCCCGATTCAGCAGATACGACGAGGAGAATGCCGTCGCTGGCCCGCAGGGCTGCCCGCACTTCGCCGCAAAATTCCGAATACCCCGGCGTATCGATGAAGTTCAGCTTGTAGCCTTCCCATTCGCAGGGCGCAATGCCCAGTTGAATCGTAACATTTCGTTTAATTTCTTCCGGTTCGTAGTCCATGATGTGCTTGTTGTCTTTGCCTACACCTACGGCATCAACGGCGCCGCAGGCCAGGAGCAACGATTCGACAACTGCCGTCTTGCCGGCGCCGTCGTGCGAAAGTACAGCTACGTTGCGAATCTGATCACTTGTGTATTCTTTCATAAATAAATCGCCTCCTATAATCACGTTACCTATAGGATTCGTGATGAGGAGGCGATTTTCCTTTTTTTCCCATGCCTTTTTTCTAAGGCTTCTATGAAATTTTCAAATTATTTACAACCTTACAGGACTCCCATAGCCCGGCATACGAGGGAAACCATCAGTTCTGCGCCGATAGGCAGGCAGTTTTCATCGATGGCAAAGTGGGAATTGTGCAGCGGATATACAGGAGCTCCCGGCTTGGTGGCGCCGAGCCAGAAAAAGGCGCCCTTATAGGCCTGGAGATAGCCGGAAAAGTCTTCGGCTGTCATGGCCGGTTCTTCTGCAGCAGCCAGCGCATCGGCACCAAAGCAGGCCTTGATCGTATCCGCTACAAAAGCAGCCTGTTCCGGTGTATTAGTTACAGCCGCATAGCCCCGTTCGTATTCCAGCGTGCTTTCAGTGCCATAGGCAAGGTCCAGGCCCTGCAGGAGTTTGCCCAGCTTCGTTTCTACCGTATCCTGGGCTTCACGATGATAGGTCCGGCAGGTTCCTTCCAGTTCGACCGATCCGGCGACGATGTTATACCGCGTACCGCCGGCAATGCGGCCAAAGGTCAGTACAGCCGGATAAAGGGGATTGATCTGGCGGCTGATAATGTCCTGAGCAGCCGTAATAAACTGACCGGCAGCGACGATGGAATCAATGCCCTGATGAGGCATTGCGGCATGGCTGGATTTGCCGCGGATGACGATGCGTACGTGATCGGAGGCAGCCATCATGGGGCCCGCTTTGACGCCGATTTTTCCAGTCGGCAGATTGGGCCATACATGGAAGCCGTAAATGGTATCAATGCCGTCGAGAACGCCGGATTTCACCAGTGTTTTTGCTCCGCCGACGGGAGATTTTTCTTCTGCCGGCTGGCAGACGAAGACGACAGTCCCTGCCAGTTCGTCTTTCAGCTGGCTCAGCGTATGGGCGGCACCCAGGAGAACCGTCATGTGGCCGTCATGGCCGCAGGCATGCATTTTCCCGGCGTTCTTGGATGCAAAAGGCAGTCCCGTTTCTTCGGAAATGGACAGAGCATCCATATCGGTCCGCAGAGCAATAGTCGGTCCCGGTTTGCCCCCTTTCAGCGTACCGATAACCGCATGGGTTCCGGCAACGTTTTCTTTTACATCAATGCCGAATTCCCGCAGTTTCTGTGCCATAAAGGCAGCCGTATTCACTTCTTCATTGGAAATTTCCGGATATTCGTGAATATGGCGGCGAATCTGAATCATATCGTTCATATACTGCTGTACTGCTTCTTTAATGGTCTGTTCATTCATCTCTATTCTACCCCTTCTTCTCCAAATGTATAGGCAGCTTCATATCCCTGCCGAATGGCCATGGCTATGGTCCCGCCGCCATTAGCATCGCCAATTACCCGGGCGTTCGGGAACGTCTTCCGAAAGGCATCGACTACGGTGCGGCGCGGCGCAAGGCCTATGGCCAGAATTACCGTATCAGCCGATACCTGAAAGGCTTCGCCGCTATCCACCTGCGTCAGTGCAGCAAAGCCGTCGCTCACTGCCGTAAGCCGGCAACCGGCATATACCGTCGGCTTATATGGCGTAATGCGGCTCATTTCGTCATGGAAAACGGCCGGGAAAATGCCCGTTCCCAATACAGATTTGCGGTCGACAATGGTAACATCCATGCCGTCGCGCAGGAGCACTGCCGCTGTTTCCAGGCCCGTCAGGCCGGCGCCGACGATGAGGCACTGTCCCGTCGGCGAGGCTGCGCCAGTAAGAACTTCTTCTGCCGTCACGACGTACCTGCTGTCTATTCCCGGCAAATCGGGAACAGACGGGGCTGCACCGCAGGCCAGAATGACGCCGGCCGGATGCAGGGCCTGTACCATGTCCGGCGTGGCCCTGGTCTGACACTGTATATCTACGTCCAGCCGTTCTATCTGCGTTTCCATAGTCTGGACAAGACGGGTAATCTGTTCTTTCAGCGGCGGTTTATCTGCTACATTCAGCATGCCGCCGACGTGCGACTTTTCTTCATACAAAACGACATGAAACTGCCGCAGCGCCAGCACGCGGGCCGCTTCCATCCCAGCCGGGCCGCCGCCGATGACGGCAACAGTGCGGCCGGCGCCGTCACGGCGCAGATCGGACAGAACATCTTCCCGAGCTGTGCGGGCATTGACGGCGCAGCGAATGGGCAGGCCCTTGCCGAGAACCCGTTCCCGGCAATAGAGACAGCCAATGCACTGGCGAATTTCATCAGCCCTGCCCAGGCGGGCCTTGTTCATAAAGGCTCCATCAGCCAGCTGAGACCGGCCCAGGCCGACAAAGTCACAGATGCCGTCTTCCAGAAGCTGTTCGGCAAATTCCGGATTTTTAATCGTATTCGTCGCAATGACCGGAATATGGAGTGCTTCTTTATACGCTTTGGCGACGTGCTTTTTCCAGCCTGGCCGATACGAATAGGGTTCACAGTTGGCGTCGCCGTTGCGGGCACTGCCATTGCTGATATTGATGGCGTCAATACCGCACGATTCCAGGTACCTGGCAATTTCCAGCCCGTCTTCCAGCGTCAGAAATCCCGGTTCCGGCGTCATTTCATCGCCGCACATGCGCACCATAATGGGAAAATTTCCCAGGCGGCAGCGGATCTGTTCAATAATTTCGGCAATAAAGCGGCAGCGATTTTTGACAGAGCCGCCGTATTCATCTTGCCGGCGATTATAGTACTTGCTGAAAAACTGGGCAATTAAATACCCATGGGCGCCGTGCAGCTCGACGGCATCGTAGCCGGCTTTCTGACATCGTACAGCAGCATCGACAAACTTCTGCTGAATACGGCGAATATCGTCTTTCGTCATTTCTTTCGGCACAGGCCGCCCATCGGCAATAGGGACGGCACTGGGCGCCAGATTCTGCCGGCCTGTCAAGGCAGGGTTGGACGTGGCACCGCCGTGATGAAGCTGGGCGACGATTTTGCAGTCATACAGATGGACGGCATCGGTCAGTTTTTCCAGTTCTGACACGTGATATTCCTGAGCAGCCCGCAGATTATGGACAGACGGAATACTGTCCACATCGTCGACGCCGGTATATTCATTAATAATCATGGCAACGCCGCCTTTGGCCCGTTCCTGGTAATAGCGAATCTGCCGGTCCGTAACGATGCCGCGGCTGTCGGCCAAATCCGTAGCCATAGGCATCATGACGGCCCGGTTCTTTAATTGTAACGGGCCAATACGCCCTGGCGCAAACAACAACGGATATATCATATACATGCTTCCTCTCTATACTATGGGTTCAGCAGGACCCACGCAAAACAGCATCGGAAATGTGCTTCAACACTTCTTTATCTAACTGATGCAGCGCATTCAGCAGACAATCCAGCTCTTCTTTCGTCGTAAAAACGCTGAGGCTGACCCGGACGGTGCCGCCAAAAGGTTCATCCTGCAAATGGCGGTGAATCAGAGCAGCGCAGTGATGGCCTGCCCGCACGGCAATGTCATGGTCATAATCCAAAAAGGCTCCCAGTTCATTGGCCTTCCATCCGTCCACATTCAACGACACGACGCCGGCCTGTTGAGACAGGCCGCCGGGAGCAGCGTATACATGAATGCCTGGCACGGCTCGCAGACGAGGCAGAAAATAGGCCATCAGCATATCTTCCTGCTTCTTCGGAGCCACAGGCTGCGCCGCCAGCCACTGCAAAGACGCCTCGAGACCGGCAACAGCAACGGTGTTCATACTGCCGCACTCCAGTTTCTGCGGCATATATGACGGCATGTCCAGACTGAGGGAGTGAATGCCGTTGCCGCCGGCAAGAAAAGGCTGCAGATCCGCGCCATTGCGGAGTAAAAAACCGGCAATGCCAAAGGGAGCATACAGCGTCTTATGTCCGGCAAAAGCGATGGCGTCAGCCTTGATCTGGGCAAAGCGAAGTTTCAGCAGCCCCATGGCCTGCGCCGCATCGAGGAGCGTAAAAGCTCCGTACTGCCGGGACAGGCGGAAGATATCGGCAAAGGGCAGGATATACCCCGTTACATTGCTGACCGCCGTAACGGCAACGAATGTCGGCGGCATCTCCGCAAAAAGCTGCGCCGTCCGTTCCATGTCGATAGCTCCATCGGCTGTCAACGGCAGCTCACGAAGGCAAATGCCCCGGTGGTCCTGACAGAGCTGATGGAGTGGCCGCAGAACGGCATTATGTTCATACGGCGATACGTAGGCCACATCACCAGCCTGCCAGTGCCGGCCGTGAATAATCTGATTCAGGGCGATCGTCACAGACGGCGTCAGTACGATTTCTGCCTGCTCACGGGCATCGCACAGACTGAGCAGCATCTGGCGGACATGACGGATCATCTCATTGGCCTTCCGGGCCGCGCCATAAGCGCCCCGTCCGGCATTGACTGCACCAGTCCGGCCAAAGGAGTCGACAGCCTGATATACACATTCTGGTTTGGGATAGGTTGTAGCCCCATTGTCCAGATAAATCACGGGCTCATCTCCTTCTTTTTCTGCATCTGTCAATCATACGTATATTTAGTATATATTGCCTGACACCGTCCATTGTACAC
>NZ_CATWFF010000103.1 GCF_958350005.1 uncultured Megasphaera sp.
CTGCCATACGATTATTATAGCTTATTGTGAATTATTTCGCAAACTTTTTTTCATATTTTTTTGCTGTTCTGCATACATATTGGAGAATAGCGCACAAAAAAGCCAGAAAACAAGGGAAATCTGGGTGCTGAATAAGTCATAATCGCTTACGCCGCATATGGCCTGAGACACAATAGCTGCGCAGACAAAAGCGGCTGTAGCCCGGTCAAAACGTTCTGTCTGCTTCTGCCTTACGACGCGCCAGGCATACCAGAAAGTACCGAAAAAGAACCACATGGCAAAGAAAAAGCCAATGACCCCCGTTTCAGCCAGGATATTTAAATACATATTATGAGCATGATAAATCGTAATGCCAGCCTGCTGAATAAATTCATTGTACATTGGATATACGTACTTAAAGGCCCCCCAGCCGATGCCTAAAACGGGATGATCGCCGAACATGGCAATGGCCCCTTCCCACATATCGAGGCGCATGGCAACTGACGTATCAGCTTCGCTGCGGCTGAAAATAGACAGAAGACGGCGCGCCACACCGCCGTGATAAAACAGCAGCACTGCCGGCACGGAAAGGAAAGAAAACCAGAGCCGCTTATCCCAGATCAGGCCGAAGAAGAAAACCAGCCCTGCCGCACTGAGCCAGGCGCCGCGGGAATAGGTCAGTACCAGGCACAGCGTCAGCACGGCAAATACGATGCCATACATCCAGCGGTGTCCCCGATGGCGGGACCAGATGGTCATAGCTGCGGCGATACTCATGACCATGAGCAGGAACGCCGACAGCAAATTGGGATTATACAGAGTCGAATACATGCGCCGCTGCAGCAGCGGAAAGGCTTCGGAATCGACCCACTCCACTTCGTGCAGCGTCAGCATGTGGGCATACTGATACAGCCCGTACAGGGCGACGACGCAGGCACTGATGAGCAGCACGTGGATAACAAGGCGCCGTTCTGCCCGGCCCTGCAGAAAATGGCTGATAAGCATATACAGCAGCAAGTACTGCAGCACCGTAAAGGCATGAAAGGCCGCCCCCATCAGCGCGTGCGGAGACCCTGCCAGCGACAGAAGGGACGCAGCAAAAAATCCCAGAGCCGGCACGGTCAGACCGGTACAGGAAAAAGGCGGCCCGCCGTACTTCCAGATATAATAAGCCGCCAGCCCCAGCGCAATGAGGAAACAGACTTCCATGACAATGAGCTGCAGGGGCATACAAAAAACAGTCCCCACCAGAGCGGCAACGACGCGCAGGCGCGCCTGTTCTGACGGGGAGCTATGTTGATAGTGATGTATTACACGGTTCATACCATCGCTCCTTTGCCTGTATTATACTATACATACCGGCAAAGGGTCTAGAGCACGGGCATGCAAAAACGGGAACAGCCATCGGTTACGCTGTTCCCGTCTGCATTTACTGCAAAGATATGGAAAAATGTTCACGCAGGTACTGCCGCACGTCACCCTGAATGTACAGGGAGCCGACGATGCACAGCACGTCGCCAGGATGGACCGCTGCAAAAGCCCGGTCCAGTCCGGCATCCATGCTGTCTTCCCAGTCGGCGCGGCACGGCAGCATAGCGGCCATGGTCTTGGGATCGGCCGTCCGCGGCGTCGGCGCCGGAGCACAGACGACGTAATCATCGGGGTGAAACAGTTCCTGCACCATATGAGTGTAATCCTTGTCGGCCAGGACTGAAAACAGAAATACCCGCTTCCGACTGCCAAAGACGTCTCCGTAGGTCTGGCAGAACGTGCTGATGCCGGCCGGATTATGGGCGCCGTCAATGACGACGTCTGTTTCGCCGGCCTTTACGACCTGAAACCGCCCGGGCCAGCAGACCCTGGCCAGCCCTTCTTCCAGAGCCGTCCGGGTCAGACGCGGTTCGTGACGGGCAATGAGGAGCAGCGTCATGACTGCAGCGGCGCAGTTCGTCTGCTGGTGCCTGCCCATAAGGGGAATCGTCGCCGTCACGTCAAAGCCGTATTTTTCCCGCACCGTCACAATCTGGCCGGCCTGGGGATGTTCCGCATCAGCCAGATTGCCGCTGTAGTCAAATCCGTAATGAAGGGCATAGAGACAGCTGTGCATTTCATAGGCCCTGCGGGCAATGACCTGCAGAGCCGGCGGTTCCGCCGTCGTAACGACAGGCACGCCTTCCTTGATAATTCCGGCCTTGACGGCAGCAATTTCTTCTATCGTATTGCCGCAGTACTTCATGTGATCCATGGCTACGTTGGTAATAACCGATACATCAGGCACGATGACATTCGTCGAATCGAGAAGGCCTCCCAGGCCTACTTCGATGACGGCATATTCCACATGGACCTGAGCAAAGTGCCAGAACGCCGCTGCCGTAATCATTTCAAATTCTGTCGGCCGTTCTGCGCCGGCTGCTGCCATGTCTTCCACCGCTTCGGCTACGACGGCTACAGCTGCCGCAAAGTCGGTCCGGCTGATATCGGTGCCGTCGACGTGAATCCGTTCCGTATAGTCTTCCAGATGAGGCGACGTATACCGGCCGGTCTTGATGCCGGCATGGGTAAGAGCGCTGGCAATCATGGCCGTCGTCGATCCCTTGCCGTTCGTGCCGGTGACGTGAATCGTCCGATACTGGTTCTGAGGATTCCCCAGCCGTTCCAGCAGAGCCTCAATACGCCCCAGGCCCATTTGAATGCCAAACACGCTGGCATGTTCCAAATAGTAAATACTTTCTTCGTATGTCATAGGACGCCTTCTTACAGTTTTGCCAGATCGTCGAGACGTTTCGTCAGGGCTGCCATCTTTTCCGAATAGTCGGCAAGTTTGGCCTTTTCTTTTTCGACAACATCAGCCGGCGCCTTGGCCAGGAATCCCTGGTTGGACAGCTTCTTCTGAAGCCGTTCGATTTCTTTGGTCATCTTTTCCTGTTCTTTGTGAACGCGGGCCGTTTCCTTTTCCACGTCAATCAGGTCTTTCAGCTGCAGGTATACTTCAATGCCTGGTACGACGGCGACGACGGCGTTTTCCGGTTTGGCATCGGTCGGAGCCAGAAGGGTGACTTTATCGGCAAAAGCCAGAACGTGGAAATAATATTCATAGGTTTTCAGGGTCTGGGCCATGGCGTCTGTTGCCGGAATCATGATGACCGGCGCCTTTTTGCCCATAGGCACGTTCGATTCAGCCCGGAGATTGCGGATACCCTTAATGGCTTCCATCATGGTATTCATCGTTGCCGCATCTTCCTTGAAGTCCCATGCTTCCTGCACTTTCGGCCAGGGAGCGACGATGATGCTTTCCCCTTCATGCGGCAGGTGCTGCCACAGATGTTCCGTCACAAAGGGCATGAACGGATGGAGCAGTTCCAGCGTATGGGTCAGGACATAGACCAGGACGTACTGCGCTGTCCGGCGGCTCCGTTCGTCATCAGACTTGTACAGGCGCTGCTTGGCCAGTTCGATATACCAGTCGCAGTATGAATTCCAGATGAAGTTGTATACCGTATCGGCAGCATCGCCCAGTTCAAAGGCGTCGAGGTTGGTCGTTACATTGCGGACAGCGTCGTTGAAGGACGAGAGAATCCAGCGGTCTGCCAACGTCAGGTCGGCGTCTTCAGGCACGAAGGATTCGTCATAATCGGTCAGATTCATGATGACGAATTTTGTGGCATTCCAGATCTTGTTGGCGAAATTGCGGTTTGCTTCGACCCGTTCCATGTAGAACCGCATGTCGTTGCCCGGTGTATTGCCTGTAACCAGCGTAAAGCGAAGAGCATCGGCGCCGTATTCTTCGCACACGCCCAGGGGGTCGATGCCGTTGCCCAGAGACTTGCTCATCTTGCGGCCCTGGCTGTCGCGGACAAGGCCGTGAATGAAGACGTGCCGGAACGGAATATCCTTCATGAATTCGCAGGTCATAAACATCATGCGGGCAACCCAGAAGAAAATAATATCATAGCCCGTAACGAGGACGCTCGTCGGGAAGAACTGCTTCAGATCGGCTGTCTGTTCCGGCCAGCCCATGGTCGAAAACGGCCAGAGAGCCGAGCTGAACCACGTATCGAGGACGTCCGGGTCCTGATGGATATGGGTGCTGCCGCAGTGCGGGCACGCCGTCAGATCGGTCCGGCTGACCGACGTTTTGCCGCAGTCATCGCAGTACCAGACCGGGATCTGATGGCCCCACCAGAGCTGCCGGGAAATACACCAGTCGTGGACGTCTTCCAGCCAGTGATTGTATATCTTGGCAAAGCGGTCCGGCACGAATTTCGTCTTGCCGCTGGATACGCCTTCCAGGGCGGCTTTCGTGAGCGGTGCCATCTTGACGAACCACTGCTTCGTCAGGAACGGTTCGATCGTCGTCTTGCAGCGCGAGCAGTGACCGACAGCATGGGTCAGTTCTTCGATGTGATCGAGGAGGCCCAGGGCTTTCAGATCTTCCACGACGGCTTTGCGGCAGTCTTCGCGGGTCATGCCGTCATATTTTGCGCCGGCCTTTTCGTTCATGGTGCCGTCCAGGTTCATGATCATAATCGATTCCAGATGATGGCGCTGGCCCATTTCAAAGTCGTTCGGGTCGTGAGCCGGCGTAATCTTGACGGCGCCTGTACCAAAGCCGATATCGACGTAGTCATCGGCAATGACTTCGACTTCCCGGTTAATCAGGGGAACGACGACTTTCTTGCCAATATACTTCTTCATCCGGTCGTCATTGGGGTTGACGGCAACGGCCGTATCGCCCATGACTGTTTCCGGACGGGTCGTGGCAATCATGATGTAATCATCTTCGCCGACGACGGGGTATTTAATATACCATAAATGGCCCTGTACGTCGGAATGGTCGACTTCAATGTCGCTCAGTGCCGTATGGCAGTGAGGGCACCAGTTCGTAATGCGCTGGCCCTGGTAAATGAGGCCTTTTTCGTACAGGGAAACGAAGACTTCCCGTACAGCCCGGGCGCAGACATCATCCATGGTAAAGCGCTTGCGGCTCCAGTCGCAGGACGAGCCCAGACGGCGCACCTGCTGTTCAATGCGATTGCCGTACTGGTTTTTCCAGGCCCATACATGTTCCAGGAATTTTTCCCGGCCAATATCATACCGCGTCTTCCCTTCTTCTTTGGCCAGCTGCTGTTCTACCTTGACCTGCGTGGCAATGCCGGCATGGTCGGTCCCGGGAATCCAGGCGACGTTATACCCTTCCATGCGCTTGAAGCGGACGAGAATATCCTGCAGCGTATTGTCCAGGGCGTGGCCCATGTGCAGCTGCCCCGTTACGTTCGGCGGCGGCATAACGATGCTGAACGGTTCTTTCGATGCGTCCGGATCCTGATGAAAATAGCCGTTCTTTTCCCAGAAATCATACCATGACATTTCCATTTCGTTAGGCGCGTACGTGCCCAAACTTTCTTTATTCCATTTCATGTCGCTGTCCCTCCATAGATACAAAAAAAGCGTTCTCCCATCCCAAGGGTCTTCCCTTAGGACGAAAGAACGCTGTTACTTCCGCGGTACCACCTAATTTGCTGCAGCACACTGCAGCCACTTCATCACGCACGTAACGGGTGCCAGACCGGGCAGGCCTTTCCTCCTGCCAGCTCACGGGTGACGTGCTGCCTGCTCATGAACGCCTTCGCACCATACCGGCGTCTCTCTGCCACGAAACGGAGCAGCTTCTTCCGCTCATCGCCATTATCATGGCTTACATTGTAGCAAGTTTACATTCCCTTGTCAATGCAAACTACAGGCCAGCCATGCAGCTTTTGCATGACATGAGCCATTATATTACGCCCTGTACAGGCAGATGCTGCGGAATCCCCGGTCCAGTCGGCCAGCCCATGCAGTACCAGAAGATAAACAGAGCATACCACATAATAAGAAAGCCCATGGCATAAGGCATCATGAGGGACAAATAGGTGCCAATGCCGCTGTCTTTCTTATAGCGGCGAATAATTTCCAGGAACAGCGGCAGGAACGGATTGACCAGAGCCACCGTATTGAGGGCGCCGTCACCAGCCCGGAACGCAGCCTGAATAAAGGCCGGATGATATCCCAACAACATGAACATGGGGACGAAAACCGTCGACAACAGGGCCCATACGGCAGACCCGCTGGACATGAAAATGCCCATAAACTGGCCGAACAGCATGAAGCACAGCAGCGCCGGCAGGCCCGTCATGCCGATGCTCTGGAGGAACATGGCGCCGTTCATGGCAATGACTGACGCCAGATTGGTCCAGGCAAAGGCGGCAATAAACTGGGCAATGAAAAAGGCCATGACCATGAAACCGGCCAGCCCTTTGACGGCATTGGTCATGCACTGAATCATATCGTCGGCATTTTTAATCTTTTTCAGGGAAATGCCGTACGTAATGCCAATGGTCAGGAGAAAGCCGCACAGCAGGGGAATGACACCCCGCAGAAGGGGCGACCCCAGGAGGGAATGGGTCTGCGGATTGCGCAGGAGCCCATTGTCCGGAAAGGCCAGCAAAAAGACGACGGCAATATAACCGAGCGCCGCATACAAGCTGTGGCGGAGAGCTTTCTTTTCCGCATCGGACACATCCGGCAAGGTCAGATCGCCGTGGGCATGAGCCGGGTCATAGACGCCCAAACGGGGTTCGACGAATTTTTCCGTAATAAACGTCGTTACTGCCGTCAGATACAGGACAGCAAAGGACATGAAATACCAGTTGTCTATGGGCGAGACAGTCAGGTTCGGATCGACAATGCGCACGGCCTGCGTCGTAATGCCGGACAGGAGAACGTCTGTCGTGACGATGAGGATATTGGCTGTAAAACCGGAATAAATAGCAGCCAGGGAGCAGGCAAAGCCGACCAGCGGGTGCCGGCCCAGGGAGTAAAACAGCATGGCTGCCAGCGGCGGCATAATGACGATAGCCGCATCAGAAGCAATATGACTCATCAGGCTGATGAAGACGACAGCCAGCGTCACATAGCGGGCCGGAATGTTGTGCATGGAATGATGAATCAAGGTCTGCAGAAATCCCGTTTCCGAAGCCACGCCCAGCCCAAAGGTAAGGACAATGATCATGCCCAGGGGCGGGAAATTAATATAGTTTTTAATTAAATTGGTCAGAATCCAGTCGAGCCCTTCGGCACTGATCAGGCTTTTGACGTGAATCAGGTCGTTCGTCTTCGGATTGACAGCTGATACGTCAGCCAGCTGCAAGACGTACGAACAAAGAGCCAGGACCATAAACAAAATAAGAAATAATACAGCCGGATT
>NZ_CATWFF010000104.1 GCF_958350005.1 uncultured Megasphaera sp.
GTTAATACTTTACAAGTATACCAAGGATTCATTTAACTACATTACATAGTAAAGAGGTGTGAAAATGGAAAAAGCAGAATTGTACGAAACGTTTAAGGCAGGCTTAACTAGTGTTGCCGGTGAATGCTATTTAGCCTCCAAAGCAGACTTGGGTGCTGCTCTCGTCAAGATTTTCCAGGAAAAGGACACGCAGGAAGTGGCAATTGTAGAATCACCGATGCTTAAAGAAGCCGGTGTGGTCAGTGTATTGAAAGATGCTGGCATCAAGGTCGATACGGATCATATCCGCAAAACCGCTCCGTTTGATAAAGGCGGCGTTACGGAAGCGGACTACGGCATTGCCAATCTGGGTTCCTTGGTACAGATGAAAGATGATGTCGATGACCGCATTGTGGAAACCGTAGCAGATGTATATGTAGGCATCATCAAATTGTCGAAAATTGTAGATAACTTTGATACGATGATTGACATTATGGCAGACACCAAGCCATTCCCGAAATTTGCCGGCATCATTACCGGACCGAGCCGCACGGCAGATATTGAATGTGTCGGCACTGTCGGTGTACATGGGCCGCGGCAGTATTCTGTCGTCGTCGTAGAAGATATGTAAGGGAGGGACAGAAACATGTCTAATGAACTGCTGAAACAGGAAATTGAGCGGGCCATGGATAATGCGCCATTACAGAAGGCGCTGAAAAATTTTACGACCGCTTATCCTGGCAATCGTGAAAGAGTATACAAAGGCTATGATTTTGAAGCGCTTCGGGAAAAGGTTCATGAAGTCAAGGCATATGCCCGCGATCATATTGATGAAATTATGGATGAGTTCGAAAAGAATGCCACTGCTAACGGTGCTACTGTATTCCGCGCTCATTCGCCGCAGGAAGCCTTTGATTATGCCTTGAAGCTGGCTAAGGAAAACAACGTTAAGCTCGTTGTAAAATCCAAATCCATGGCTTCAGAAGAAATCAATTTCAACCATGGTTTTGAAGCAGCCGGTATTCACGCCCAGGAAACGGACTTAGGCGAATTTATCAACTCCATTGCCGGCGACACGCCGTCGCACATGGTTATGCCGGCTATTCACTATTCGAAAGAAGATGTAGCCGATCTGTTCTCTTCCTATACGAAAGCTCCGGAAGCGCCGATTATTGCTGAAGAAGTTAAGACATCGCGCCGCCTGATGCGTCCTAAATTCCTGGATGCTGAAATGGGTGTATCCGGCGCCAACGTAGCCGTTGCCGAAACGGGGACAGTCATTACCATGACAAATGAAGGCAATGCCCGTATGGTCGGCACCCTGCCTAAACATCATCTCTATATTTTCGGCATTGAAAAATTCGTCGCTAAAATGAGCGATATTCGGTATATCTTCAAAGTACTGCCCCGTAATGGCACAGCACAGAACATTACGACCTATTTATCCTTCTATACAGGGGCTACGACGGTTGTTACAGATCCGGAAGAAGATACGAAGGAACAGAAGAATTTCCATATTATCATCCTGGATACGCCGGAACGGCGCAAGATTGCAGCTGATCCTGAATTCAAAGATATGGGATGCTGTATCCGCTGCGCTGCCTGCCTCAACGTCTGTCCTGCATTCCGTCTTGTCGGCGGTCACGTATATGGCGGCAGCATTTATACCGGCGGTATTGGCACCCTCCTTACGGCGTTCCTGAATAACCGTGAACGGGGCAAGGAAATTCAGAATATCTGTCTCCAGTGCGGCACGTGTAATACGGTCTGCGGCGGCAAACTGGATGTAGCCGGCATGATCCTGAAGCTGCGTCAGCGCTATGCTCAGGAAGACGGCCTGAATCCGATTCATAAATTCTGTCTCGATGCCGTTGCCGATCGCCATCTGTTCCATTCCATGCTGCGCATTGCTTCGGTTGCCCAGAGTGCCATTACGCAGGGCCAGCCTATGATTCGCCATCTCCCCATGTTCCTGTCAGGCCTTACGGAAGGTCGCAGCCTGCCGAGCGTAGCTCCGCAGCCGTTCCGGGATGTACTGCCGACGATCAAGCAGGACGTGCCCAATCCGAAAGGCAAGATTGCCATCTTTACAGGCTGTCTCCTCGATTTCGTCTATGTCGATATTGCAACAGCCGTAGTCAAGGCCCTCAATATGGCCGGCTATATTGTAGAAATGCCTTTAGGTCAGGCCTGCTGCGGTGCACCGGCCAACTACATGGGCGATACGGATAATGCCAAGAAGGCAGCGGAAATGAATGTGAACGCCATGGAAGCAGAAAAATATGATTATATCGTATCAGCCTGCCCGACATGTACCCATGCGCTTCGCGACTACAAAGACATGTTTGCCGATGATCCGGAAATGGCCAAGAAAGCAGAAGAACTGAGCAAGAAGTCCTATGACTTCTCCAAACTGTTGTCCATGCTCGGCGGGCTGCCTGATAATGGCGATGGCGTACCGATGAAGATTACATACCATGATTCGTGCCACATGAAGCGGTACATGGGCGTTTATAAAGAACAGCGCGAACTCCTGGAAGGAACGAAAGGCGTTGAAATTACGGAAATGGAAGGCTGCGATAAGTGCTGCGGCTTCGGTGGTTCCTACTCCTTGAAGTTCCCGGAAATTTCCGCTCCTATGCTGGAAGAAAAGATCAATCACATTGTAGCTACTGGTGCGGACACAGTTGCCGTTGACTGCCCGGGCTGCCTGCTTCAGATTCGCGGCGGTTTGGATGCCCGTGGTCTGAATAATATTCAGGTAAAACATACGGCACAGATTCTGGTAGAAAAAAGACCGGACTAATTTGCAGATATACGGCCGGAAAGGGATAGTACAGTATTAAATGAGTATAAAACAGACATTATTAGAAAACAGCGCTCGGAGATTTATGCCGAAGTATTTTGCCAAAGTCAGTGATGAGCATGTAGAACATATAAGAGAATATATTAAACGGTTCACAGCCCATCCTTTTGCAGGGACCCCGACGGGAGACGTCCTGGCTGATGCGACATCGTCAGAAGGCAAGATGATTCGGCCTCGCCTGCTCATGATGGTCTCGGAGTACGGTACATGCCGGCGGGATGTGCAGGAACGGCTGTACAAGCTGGGTGCTATTGTCGAAATGACTCATTTGGCATCGCTCATACACGATGATATCGTCGATGACGCCCCTTTCCGCCGCGGCAAGCCGTCTGTGCAGCACAAGTATGGAAAAAGTGCGGCTGTATATGCCGGAGATTTTCTGATGAGCCGCATCAGTTACTATCTCATGCTGGAAGGGCAGAACCGTTCGGGAATGATCCTGTCCAAGGCTGTAGAGGAAATGTGTGCCGGTGAAATAGGCCAGGCCATGTGCCGGTATCAGGAAGATGTGACGATTCGTCAATACCTGCAGAATATTCATGGCAAGACCGTTGCACTGTTCATGGCCTGCTGCCGGATTGGCGCCATGGAGAGCGGCTGCAGCGAGAAAACCATAACCCAGCTGGAATCCTTTGGCGAGTGTCTGGGGTATATGTTCCAGCTCCGCGATGATCTCCTCGATTTCACGACAGAACAGACTGTAAGCGGGAAAAATGCGCATCAGGATTTTCGCGAAGGGATTTATACCCTGCCGGTCCTGCTGGCTCAGAAAAAGCCTGGCGGTATGGAAGCGCTCCATCCCTTTATGGAGAAGAGTGCTGCCGGAACGCTTACGGGCCGCGATATTTGCGAAATGGAAGGGCTTGTTGCCGAATTAGGCGGCATGACGGAAACGTGGGATTTGATCCATACGTATCAAAAGCAGGCAGAAATGCTGCTGGAAGCACTTCCGTCCCGCGAAGTATCATCATCGCTGCGAAAACTGATTGGAAAACTGGGGGCTGTATAGCATGACGGCACAGAATATGACGGCTGCAGCAGCACTGCGGCTGGCAAATCCCCGGTCATGGGTAGCAGCTGTATATCCGGCTTTGTTTGGCGCACTGTACTGCCTGGCAGAAGGATACCCGCTTACAGTGCAGACTGGCCTTTTGCTTCTGCTGGCCTGTGTGCTGATGCAGTCGGCAGTCAATACGCTGAACGACTATTTTGATTTCGTTAAGGGCACGGATCAGGCCAGCGATTTTGTGGAGAAGCGCGACGCTGTACTGATTTATGAAGGCATCGCTCCCAAGCAGGCCCTGGGGCTGGGACTGGCATTTCTGGCAGCCGCGGCGGCAGTGGCCCTTCCCGTAGTCCTGTCGGCCGGAATGGCTCCGCTGGTTATCGGCATTATCGGCGGTCTGGCTGTACTGACCTATTCCGGCGGGATTCTTCCCCTGTCGTACTTGCCTGTCGGTGAGTTTGTGTCAGGACTGGTTATGGGCGGTCTGATTCCCATGGGTGTCGTTGCTTCGGCTACAGGCAGGTTTGATGTTCAGGTTTTGTGGTGGTCTGCACCGTTTATCGTCGGCATCGGGCTCATTATGATGACAAATAATACCTGCGATATTGAAAAGGATCGCCAGGCCCGGCGCCGTACATTTCCGGCCGTTTTAGGCCGCTGCCGTGCGCGGTGCGTGTATCGCGGCGCTGTCCTGCTGTGGATTGTTCTGCTGTGCCTGATGCCGCTGGGCTATATGGGCGGCACAGGGGCAGTATCGGCCCTGGTGCTGCTGACTGCGGGAAGAAAGGTCTTCGGAATGCTTCTGACGACGTCCCTGGAACCGCAGAAGCGGGTAGAGCAGATGAAAGGAATTGTCCTGGCCAATGTCATTGGCAATGGCGCCTATATATTGGCTTTGCTCAGCTATCTTGCTGTAGGAGGCCTGTGATGATGGAGCAGGAAAAGAAACGCGATCGCGTGTATGCCGTCTTTCAACGTATTTCAACGACTTATGATGCGGCAAATCTGCGGATCAGCCTGGGCCTGGAACGACGGTGGAAGGCCCGGCTCGTTCAGTCCGTTCTGGCCGAAGCAGAAGGGCACAGCCAGTTTCTGGATGTCTGCTGCGGTACTGGGGATATTGCCCTGGCCATGGCTGCAGCGCGGCCGGATGTTACCGTAACGGGACTTGATTTTTCTCCGGCTATGCTGGAGGTGGCAGCCAGGAAAGGGAGAGCTTGTTCCAATGTGGCGTGGCGTCAGGGAGACGCTATGGACCTCCCTTTTCAGGATGACACCTTTCGCGGCGCTGTGATTTCCTTTGGCCTTCGCAATACGGCCGATTACGGCCAGGTACTGCAGGAAATGAGGCGTGTTGTCAAGCCGGGAGGACGGGTGTACTGTCTCGATTCCTTTGTCCCTGATTCTCCGGTTATCCGCCCCTTTTATACGGCATATTTCCGCTGTCTCATGCCGCTGCTGGGCGGCGGCTGGCAGCATCGCCGTGAATATCAGTGGCTGTGGAAGTCTACGCAGGAGTTTTTGCGCAAAGATGAGCTGATGACCCTTTTTCAACAGGCCGGACTGCATGGTGTACAGGCAGAGAGCTTCCTGTTCGGTGCCTGTGTCCTGCACAGCGGACAGAAATGAACCGATACGTGACTGAAACTAGATAACGAAGACATTACTATACGTTTATATACACAACTGGCGGTTGGCGGAATTCACGGACAACCGGATGGTTAAGGAGGGTAAGAACATGAGCAGTGAAGAAAAATTTGATGCTATCGTAGTTGGCGGTGGTTTGGCCGGTTCAGCGGCAGCCCTGACAATGGCGAGAGCAGGACTCGACGTCATGTTGGTGGAGCGCGGCCGGTTTGCCGGTTCTAAAAATACAAGCGGCGGCCGTATTTATGGCCATAGCCTGGAAAAACTGGTTCCTAATTTTGCAGAAGAAGCTCCGATTGAACGCAAGATTACGCAGGAACGCCTGTCATTAATGACGCCTGGCGGTGCTCTGAGCTTCCAGTATGAATCGGATGTACTGCAGAATTTGAAATATCCGTCCTATTCGGTACTGCGGTCCAAATTCGACAAATGGCTGGCTGACAAGGCAGAAGAAGCCGGTGCCATGCTGACCGAAGGGTTCCTTGTAGATGAACTGATCGTAGAAGACGGCAAGGTTATCGGCATTAACTGCGGCGGCGAAGAATTTGATGCTGACGTCGTTATCCTGGCCGATGGCGTAAACTCTCTGCTGGCTCAGCAGCTGGGCATGAAGAAAGAACTGGACCCCAAAGATGTTGCTGTTGGCGTCAAGGAAGTCATTACGCTCGGTGAAGATGTCATTAATGAACGGTTTGGCCTGAAAGAAGGCGAAGGCGCAGCCTGGATGATCGCCGGCGATCCGACAGGCGGCAACCTGGGCGGCGGCTTCATCTATACGAATAAGGACAGCCTGTCCCTCGGCATTGTAACGACTATTAACGATATTGGCCGCATCGACGTAAGTGTTCCCGATATGGTAGAACGCATGAAGAATCATCCGTCTATTGCGCCGTTTATTAAAGGCGGTAAACTGACGGAATATTCAGCCCACCTCGTTACGGAAGGCGGATTGAAAATGATGCCTGAATTGGTTCGTGACGGCGTGCTCATTGCCGGTGATGCCGCTGCCATGGTCGTCAACCTGGGCTATACTGTCCGCGGCATGGACCTGGCCATTGAATCAGGCCGCCTGGCCGGGGAAGCCGTCATTCGGGCTAAAGGGAAAGGCGATTTCTCGAAAGAGTCCCTGTCGTATTACGAAAAGCTCCTGGACGAAAGCTTTATTATGAAACTGATGAAACAGTATCAGAACCTGCCAGGTCTGCTGGAAGATCATATTATCTTCAACGATATTCCGAAGATGGCCGATGAATTTGCCGGTATGGTATACAAAGTAGACGGCGGTGCACCAGTAGCGCTGCCCATGATTGCCCTGTCTGTTCTGGCGAATAACGGCGGCTTAAACGGACTCTTTAATCTTGGCAAAAAAGCTTGGGAGGCGATGTAACATGGCAAAGATGAGTGTAGATGACAAGCTCGGCGTAGTAAAATTTGTGACCGATGAACATGAATCGCATATTGAAATAAATGAAGACTATCATGATGAAGCAGAAATCAGAAGACTCGTCATGGCATGTCCGGCTGAATTATACAAGTATACAGACGGCAAACTGGTCTTTAATCATGAAGGATGCCTGGAATGTGGTACATGCCGCGTTATTTCCATTGGCAAAGGCGTTAAAAGCTGGACCCATCCCAAAGGAGCAATGGGCGTAGAATACCATCACGGTTAATTTGCAAGAATCTGCAGAGGAAAGTGACGTATGTATATATG
>NZ_CATWFF010000105.1 GCF_958350005.1 uncultured Megasphaera sp.
GTGTCTCTATGAAAATCAGTGCTGAAGAAATAAAGAAAATTGCACTGTTGTCCCGTCTGGAAATCAAGGAAAATCAGATGGATGCCGTCGGGAAACAGCTGAATGACATTTTATCGTACATGGATCTCATGAGCCAGGTCGATATTACAGATGTGCAGCCTACGGCACACGCTGTGTCCCTGTCGAATGTCATGCGTGACGACGTGCCCCAGAAATCGATTTCCAACGAAGCGGCGCTGCAGAATGCGCCGGAACCGGATGACGGGTACTTCAAGGTACCAAAAGTAATTCAGGATTAAGGAGGAATACTGTGGAAACCATACACGGATTACATGACAAGCTCGTCAGCGGCGGTATTTCTGCCGTTGCCCTGACAGAAGCCTTTTTGGCTCATAAAGATGCAGTAGAAGGAAAGGTACAGGCCTTTTTGTCCGATACCCGTGAAGACGCCCTGAAAGCAGCAGCAGCTGTCGATAAAAAAATCGCTGCCGGCGAAGCCATTTCCCTGCTGGCAGGGATTCCCGGTGCCATTAAAGACAATATGTGCATTAAAGGACAGAAAACGACGTGTGCCTCGAAGATGCTGGAACACTTCGTATCGCCCTATAATGCAACGGTTATCGACAAACTGGCTGCACAGGATTACGTATCCCTGGGCAAGACGAATATGGATGAATTTGCCATGGGCAGCTCGACGGAAAATTCTGCCTTTCAGCTGACCCATAATCCCTGGAATACGGACTATGTTCCCGGTGGCTCGTCAGGCGGTTCTGCCGCTGCCGTTGCATCCGGCGAATGTGTCTGGGCGCTTGGCTCTGATACAGGCGGTTCCATTCGCCAGCCTGCTGCATACTGCGGCGTCGTCGGTCTCAAGCCGACATACGGCCTCGTTTCCCGGTACGGCCTCGTAGCTTTTGCGTCGTCTCTGGACCAGATCGGCTGCTTTACCAATGACGTGGAAGACTGTGCCATCGTATTGAATACCATTGCCGGCTATGATGCCAAGGATTCTACCTCTATCCCGCAGGAAGCCCAGGACTATCGGGCAGCCCTTACAGGCGGCGTGAAAGGCATGAAGATCGGCGTGCCGGAAGAATTTTTCGGCGAAGGCCTGGACGATACGTGCCGCAAGGCCCTGGAAGAAGCCATGCATACGTACGAAGAACTGGGTGCGGAAATCGTACACGTCAGCATGCCTCATATCAAATACGGCATTGCGGCGTACTATATTATTGCGCCGGCTGAAGCCAGCTCCAACCTGGCCCGGTATGACGGCGTAGGATTTGGCCTGCGCGTACCTGGCAAAGACCTGGTCGACATGTATATCAAGACCCGTTCCGAAGGCTTTGGCCCGGAAGTACAGCGCCGTATTTTGCTGGGGACGTACGTACTCAGCTCCGGCTATTATGACGCCTACTATACGAAAGCCATGAAAGTACGGACCCTGATCAAACGCGATTATGATGCAGCCCTGAAACAGTGCGATGTTCTGCTTACGCCGACGGCACCGGATACGGCTTTCAAAATCGGCCAGAACAGCGACAATCCCATGGCCATGTATCTGGGCGACGTCTGCACGGTTACGCTGAACCTGGCCGGCCTTCCCGGCGTCAGCATTCCCTGCGGCTATAAAAACGGCCTGCCCATTGGCATGCAGCTGATTGGCAAAGCCCTCGATGAAGGGACACTGCTTCGCACGGCCTATGCATTTGAACAACAGCGGACGGATCTTCGCAAGCCGTCGCCAATGGGGGAGGTTGAACTGTAATGAAATACGAATCCGTTATCGGCCTGGAAGTGCATGTCGAATTAAAGACGAAAACGAAGATTTTCTGCGGCTGCAGCACCGAATTTGGGGCAGAGCCCAATACGCACGTCTGCCCGGTCTGCCTGGGGCTGCCTGGCGTACTGCCTGTGCTCAATAAAGAAGTGCTTCATTTTGCCGTCAAAGCCGGTCTGGCATTGCACTGTGACATTCTGCCGTTCAGCAAATTTGACCGCAAAAACTATTACTATCCGGACTTGCCGAAAAACTTCCAGACCTCCCAGTTTGATCTGCCTATCTGCAAAGGCGGCTACGTCGATATTGATGTTGACGGCAAACAGCGCCGCATCCACCTGACCCGCATCCATATGGAAGAAGATGCAGGCAAACTGGTCCACAGCGGCGGCAGCCTGGATAATTCCGATTCTTCTGATGTCGATTACAACCGTACGGGCGTGCCTTTGCTGGAAATCGTCGGCGAACCGGAACTGCGCAGCGGCGCCGAAGCCAGAGCGTATCTGGAAAAGCTGCGGTCTATTCTGCAGTACCTGGGCGTATCGGACTGCCGTCTGGAAGAAGGCAGCATGCGCTGTGATGCCAACATTTCTATTCGTCCTGTCGGCAGCGACAAGCTCGGCACGAAGACGGAACTGAAGAATATTAACTCCTTCAGCAACGTCCAGAAAGGCATCGAATACGAAGCGGTCCGTCAGGCCCAGATTCTGGAAGAAGGCGGCACTATTCAGCAGGCAACGCGCGGCTGGGATGAAGCCAAGGGCATTACGTTCCTCCAGCGTGTCAAAGAAGGGGACAGCGACTACCGCTACTTCCCCGAACCGGATCTGGTGCCTATCGAAGTATCGCCGGAATATATCGAACAGGTACGGCAGGAACTGCCGGAAATGCCGGATGCCCGGCGGCAGCGGTTTATGGAAACCCTGGGACTGCCGGAATACGATGCCAACTTGCTTACTCTGGAAAAACAGACAGCCGATTACTTTGAAACGGTCGTCAACGAAGGGGTAGACGCCAAAACGGCTTCCAACTGGATTCTCGGCGAATTTGCCAAGAAGCTCAATGAAGAAGGCAAATCCATTGGCGATGCACCGGTTGCGCCGCAGGCTCTGGCAGAACTGCTGAAACTCATCGAAAAGGGAACGATTTCCGGGAAAATTGCCAAGAAAGTATTGCCCGAAATGTGGGCTACTGGCAAGTCTGCCGGCGATGTCGTTAAGGAACAGGGTCTGGTCCAGATTACCGATACAGGCGCCCTGGAAGACATGGTCAAGAAGGTCATTGCCGCCAACCCCCAGTCCGTTGCCGATTACAAAGCGGGCAAGAAGAAAGCTATCGGCTTCCTTGTCGGCCAGATTATGAAAGAAACAAAAGGCCGGGCCAACCCGGGCGTAGTCAACCAGCTGCTTACGAAAAATCTGCAGTAATGCGTGCATGCTGACCCTGTTGTCACCATGACGTGTTGGATACCCTCTTTGCGAATGTCCTCGTGAAGAGGGTATTGTTATACAGGCATTCATGATTTCTCAAAAATCGCCCTTCGTCAGTGGCATTATGAACAGAGAGAGAGTATAATAACTACTATAATCTGGACGAGGGGGAACGTATATGACATTGCGAAAGGATCAGTACGAACGGTATGAACGGAATATTCGCCTGGCTCAATTAGGCGAAGCAGGGCAGGAACGGCTCCTGCAGGGGAAGGTGCTGCTTATCGGCACAGGCGGTCTCGGGTCGCCGGCGGCGCTGTATCTGGCAGCGGCCGGCATTGGCACGCTGGGACTGGTCGATGCCGACGCCGTCGATTTGTCCAACCTGCAGCGGCAGATTCTTCATTCCCAGAAGACCTTGGGCGTGGAAAAAGTGCTGTCTGCCAGGGAACGGCTGAACGGACTGAACCGCGACGTCGACGTCGTAACCTATGCGGAAAAGGCTCTGCCTGATACGCTGCCGCAGATCATTGCCGACAGGGATTACGATTTTGTCATTGATGCAACCGATAATTTTACGGCCAAGTTTCTCATTAACGATACGTGCGTAGCCATGAAAAAGCCTTTTTCTCATGCCGGTGTGCTCGCCTTTCACGGCCAGACCATGACCTACGTGCCGGGGCAGGGACCGTGCTACCGGTGTCTCTTTGAAGAAGAACCGAAGGCCGGCGATGTGCCGACCAGCAAAGAGGTGGGCATTCTGGGAGCCGTAGCCGGCCTGGTCGGTACCCTTCAGGCCACGGAAGCCATCAAGTATATTGCCGGCGTCGGCGAACTTCTGACAGGGACGCTCCTGACCTACGACGCCCTTTCCATGCAGTTTCGCCGCATCGCCGTTCCCAGAAATCCGGCCTGCCGGGCCTGCGGCGGGGAAGGGTAATCGTTATTGACAGCCCTTGCCGGCCATGCTATAGTAAGAAAAATGTCATATCGTATGTCAGGTGTCAC
This sequence comes from uncultured Megasphaera sp., assembly GCF_958350005.1. Classification (GTDB taxonomy): domain Bacteria; phylum Bacillota; class Negativicutes; order Veillonellales; family Megasphaeraceae; genus Megasphaera. Next base: position 4,219 of record NZ_CATWFF010000105.1, read on the forward strand.
AGACCTAACAGAGAAGTCCGGTGCAATGCCGGCGCGGTCCCGCCGCTGTAACGTGGAGCTGTCCTGCAAGGATGTCACTGTGCCGCAGCGGCATGGGAAGGCGCAGAATGGCAATGAAACGGAGCCAGAAGAACTGCCTGACAGGAGATCACCGATAGACCTGCGAGCGATGGGAAGGGCGATAGATAGCGTATAAGCCGTAAGGGATATCCTTGCGGCTTTTTTGCGCCCTTTTCCCGACGCAGAGGGGGAACAGACAGGAGGAAGATCATGGAATCACTCATTGAGGGGATCGAATTGTTTCAAAAAGGCGGTGCCGTCATGTACGTGCTGCTGGCCTGTTCATTGTTTGTCGTATATATTGGCGCTGAACGCTGGCTGTTTTACCGGCACATGGATTCCGGCAAGGCCTTTGCCGAACAGTTCTATACCTATGTTAAGCTGAAAAAATATGCCGATGCCCGCGACGCGGCCCGCCAGGGCCATGGCGGCCTGGCCCGCATCCTGACTGATGTCCTGGACAGCGACAGCTCCGTTTCCATGACGGCCCTGGCTGAAACGCAGTCCAGCATATTCATTGCCAAACTGCGGCACGGCCTGTATTATCTGAGCGTCGTCGTAACCATGGCGCCCCTGCTGGGGCTGCTGGGGACCATCAGCGGCATGATTACGTCGTTCAGTATTTTCCACGTCCAGTCCGGCCAGGCCATGGCCATTACAGGCGGCGTCGGCGAGGCTTTGATTGCCACGGCTTTCGGCCTGTGCGTCGCCATTCTGGCCCTGGCTGTTCATGCTTATTTTACGCAGCGCCTGGACCGGATGATTACGGACATGGAACTGTGTTTTTCCGCGCTGGAACTGCTGCCGCGGAACTGGCAGGGGCGGTGAGACGATGCGGCTTCGAGACAGGCGGTCTTTTACAAAACCGCAGGTTATGATCATTCCCATGATTGACATCATGTTTTTTCTCCTCGTCTTCTTCATGATCAGTACCTTATATATGGTGAATCTGAAGACTGTAGACGTCCAGCTTCCCCAGGCAGTCCATGCCGAGGGGCAGGCCAAGGTGACCTATGTCGTGACTATGCAGAAAGACGGTTCCTTGTGGCTGGAAGATAAGCCGATTGAACGGGATGTGCTCATCCGGCAGGCAGCAGACCAGCAGCGGCAGAATCCTCAGTTCTCCGTCGTCATCCGCGCTGACGAAGGCCTCGATTACGGGCAGGTCATGGCCCTTCTGGACGGGCTGAAAGGAGCCGGCGTACGGCACTTTGGGTTGGCTGCCCATGAATAGGGAAGAGAAAGATCGGCGTACAGCTGTCCTCATTTCTGCAGGCGCCCATGCTCTGGCCTTTGCCGTACTGGCAGCAGGCGGCCTCTTTTCGTTTCTCCAGGACCAGTCGCAGCCTCCTACTGTCGATGTGTCCGTGTATGAGGCAAAGGCAGAGCCGTCTGCGCCATCTCCTTCAGCCGGGACAGGGCCGGCCTCCGGTGGCGGCACTTTTGCCATGCCGGAAAATCCCCTGCCTGCTGTCAGTATGGCTCATACCCAGGCTGCACGGCGCCAGGATGGAGCCCGCAAGGCTGCTGCATCGGCAGCGTCACCGAAGCAGGACCGTGCTGCCGCAAACGAGGCGGAAAAGCCGCCTTCAGAGACGGCACATACGTCTCAGACAGCAGGAACTACTGGGACCGCGAATACGGCTACTTCCGGAGCGAATCATGAGAACAGTCCTTCCGGAGGGCCTGTCAATGCTGCCGGGAATTCCGATTCCTCCGGCAATGGATCCGGTGAAGCAGACGGCGGCACAGGAGATGCCAATGGCGGCGGCCATACCGATACCGGCGGAGGAGGCGGTGGGCCGTCCAGTTCTCCGCCAGCTGATGCGGCTGTGCCGGCGCAGAATCCTGTGCCTGTATACAGCCCCAGTGCGCCGTACCCACAGGAACTGCAGAATCGGCGCATTACGGGGGTAGCTGTCGTGCGCGTCGTCGTCGGCCCAGACGGCGCTGTCCAGAGCGCCAGCCTCGTCGAATCATCGGGAAACAGTACGCTCGACAGTCTGGCCGTAGAAACGGCGCAGCAGTGGCAATTTACGCCGGCAGTCAATCGCTATGGCCAGCCTGTAGCCTGCGGCGTACGACTGCCTTTCCGATTTGCATTACATTAATATAGTAAGTATAGAGTAAGAAGAAAAAGGGAGAGTTTTATCCATGAAGCATCAAACTACACTTGCCGCCTGCATTTTCATTTCCATGAGCAGTCTGGTCCTGGCCCAGGAACCGGTTACACTGCCGGATATTACGCTGGACGAAACGACGTCCTGGGGGACGGCAGAAGAAGCGAGCCGTCCGTCAGCGCTGGAAAGACAGTCCAACACGACAGTCGTTACGGCCAAGGAAATCGAAGACAATCATTATACCAATGTCCAGCAGGTGCTGCGGCAGGTTAACGGCGTGACCGTAAACAATGCCGTGCCGGGGATGTCATCGTATGTTGAATTAAACGGCGACGACCGCGTAGCCATCCTTGTCGACGGCCAGCGCATCGGCACGAACCTGAGCGCCCAGTACGGCAGCCGGGGCACGGTGGATCTGCAGACCCTGCCGGGCGTAGAGCAAATCGAACGCATTGAAGTGACCAAAGGCAGCGGCTCCGTCAAATACGGCAGCGGTGCTGTTGGCGGCGTCATCAACATTATCACCAAGAAAGGCGGCGCACCGCAGACGACGCTGGATGTCAGCACCGGCTCGTGGGGAACCCATCAGTATACCCTGACGAACAGCGGCTCCAGCGGCAATACGTCGTGGTATGTAACCGGCGGCCTCAGCCAGCGCCGGTATTATGCTTTTGACGGCGACGGCTATGACAAGGATCGGAACCGCGGCGACTATCAGAAGAACTTCTTTACAGCCCGCATTGATCAGAAGCTGGATGACGCCCAGTCCCTGACCTTCTATGCCAGCCATTCCGGCATGGACGGCCATGT